>JAUWIR010000287.1 GCA_030605265.1 Pseudomonadota bacterium
ATTTTTTTGATGTTTTATGAAACTATCATCGTTGCATGCAGTAGTACAAATAGTGCATTTATGTTGCATGCAACAGAGGACTTTTTTTTGGACCAAAGGGGCTTTCAGCTAAGGAGATCTCCTTAAAGATATCAAGAGCGCCTTGGATAAGGTAGGATCAATCCCTTTTGATTATTTTTGCCCTCTAATCACTTCATGCAGCACTCTTCGCAGCTCATCCGGATCATAGGGTTTGGCAAGGCAGCCGGAAGTCCAAGGCCGCTGCCTGTTTCCTTGGTAGTGAAATAAGGATCAAAAACCCTCGGGATGTGCTCTGCGGCAATGCCGACGCCTTGATCGGCAATGGAAATACTTATATAATCCCCCTTGGGTAAAAACAAACCATGGACCACTTTATCCTTTTCAAGGCTCATGTTCTCAGCTTGTACCTGTATTATCCCTCCCCGGGGCATGTCCTGATCGGCATTCATAATGATATTATTGATAACCTGGCTCATCTGGCCTTCATCTATCTCTACCGGCCACAGCTCTTTTTGAAGGGAAAAGAAGACTTTCCCTCTTGAGCCTCTTAAGGCAAAGCCGGCAGCATCTTCTGGCCAAAAGGCCGACTGATTCAAGCTTGGCTGCTTTTTGAAATTCTTCTTCTCTTTTGATCTGCTCGGTGATGTCGCGGCAGGCCAAGACCGCTCCGATAATACTTCCTTTCTTACCCCGTATGGGCGAAGCATTGCCGGCAATATTTTTCCTGGACCCATCTTTGGCGGCCAGGACAGTGCGGCTTTCAAGATCAACGACCCGGCCGGTTTTAAGCCCTTATTATTACCCACATTTCAGGACAATTTATTGCCATGTGGGGGTAGTGGGGGTACATAGGCGACCTCACTGGCGCTTATTCTCGGCGTATAAATATCCATCATCGCCTTGTTTGTCAGGTTATTAAGGACATAAAAATCATTAAGGTTATTCGCTTGTGGACACATTATGAATAAAAGCCCGGGCATCCCGACATTCCGGATCTCGGGGCGACATGCTAAATAGCCTGAAATGGTTTGTTGAGGCACTCCAATCCTCTTTGAAATCCTCTTTCGACTTTATACAAAGACTCACTTAATTCTTCTATTGCATACGGTTTAGTTACCACTCCTCTGAAACCATATTTTTTATATTCAGACATTACCGGATCATTGGAATAACCGCTGGAAACAATTACTTTAATCTTGGGGTCTAAGGCAAGCAGTTCTTGAATGACTTCTCCCCCGCCTAGGCCTCCCGGTACAGTTAAGTCAAAGATAACAGCATCAAAGGCTCGGCCGGATTCTATAGCCTTGGGGTCCAATCCCTTTAATGGGTGACCCCCAAGATTTTGCTTTAAATCTGGCTTTTAAAAAAAAATTATGATAAATTTGGATTAATCTTATAAATTTTCATACAAATTTTTATAACTATATTTTGCCTGAATATCGATTATGTAATTATTTTCCTGCAAATCTCTGGAAAAATAGTTAGGAAGAAAAAAATGGGGTTACAAAAAAAGGATGCCATTCAATGCAAAAATATTTTATTATAAGCACTGAGGAGAAGCAAAAAATACTAATAACCCTCAAAAAAGGGTTATCCCTTCAAAAGAAAATAGTATTTGCATTTATTTATGGCTCCTTTGTTGATGATATTGATACATTGCCCTTTCATGATATTGATGTGGGAATATATCTTAAAGGATGTGGAGAAAAAGAATCTATTTATTATTCCCTTGATCTTTCGGAAAACCTATCCGCTTCGATTAACAAACCGATTGATATTCGGGTGTTAAATTTTGCAACTATTCCATTTCTTTATCATGTAATCCGGGGGAGCTTATTAGTCGATAAAGATGAAGGTATTCGATGCGCATTTATGGAATGGGTCATCCGTCATTATTTGGATATGAAACCGCTTCTTCAAAGGAGTGCGAAGGAGGCTTTTGGTCCATGAAAATTAACCGCGAACTTATTCAAACCCGTTGTCAAGAGATTGCGGATTCTTTAGAAAGGCTTGAAAAAATAAAATCTGTTACAAAAGATGAATTCTTAAAAGACAGAGATCTCCAGGATATTGCATCTTATAGATTATTAGTGGCCATAGAAGCAGCCTTAAATCTATGTTATCATGTCTCTGCCAAAAAATTTAAAAAAGTACCCCAGGAATATGCGGAATGTTTCAGCATTTTAGCTGAAGGAGGGATCATTCCAAAAAATTTATCTGTAAGATTGAAAAAAATGGCTCGCTTTCGAAATATGTTAGTCCATATGTATTGGAAAATCGATCTTGAAATAATCTTTGATATCATTAAAGATAACTTGGCTGATCTACAACTGTTCTCAAAAGCTATAATCACTCTTTTATAGCCTTTATCATTGCCTCGCACCAGGGCCCTGACATTTGCGGTAATCTGGCTGTGCTGGAGGATGTTATCAACCGCCCTGATCTTAAAATCGCAGCTCACAGCCGGGCCATCCGCTTCCTGCGCTATTACGGCATAAAGTCGGACTTTTAATTCAAATTTTCGCCAAGGGCTTCTAATACCCTGGGGCTTATTTAATTTTTTATTACCCTGGGGGCTTTCATAAAGGATACCCCCAGGGGGGAAAAAATTCTGCTTCTTGGTATAATCGTTCAACCAACAAAGCTACGACCATTTTGCCATAAAGCCATTTTACAAGTAAATAGGGATTTTAACAAGGTGTTTGTCCGAGTTCCCCCTGCAACCCTAAGATAGCGCTTTGCAATACCGTGCTTAGGTTTTTTATTTCATAAGGTTTGGCTAAAACATTACAAAAGCCGTAATGCTTAAAATCCGACATGATCGGGTCATTGGAATAGCCGCTGGAGACGATAACTTTGGCTTTGGGGTCCATTTCCAACAGCTTTCGTGCCGCTTCATGACCTCCCATGCCTCCCGGTATGATAAGGTCCATGATCACCGCATCAAAGGGGTTGCCTGATTTTTTGGCCTTTTCATACAACTCTACGGCCTCCTGGCCGTTTCGGGCAAACTCAACCTCATAGCCGATATAGGCGATCATTTCTCCCACCATCTCCTTAAGGTTCTTATCATCATCCATGAGAAGGACCTTTCCTCTGCCCGGGCTTGGCTTTACTTCCGCCTGTTTTTTGGGGAGGACTGATTTCTCGGAAGCGGGAAGATAGACACAGAAGGTGGCGCCTGCACCCTCCTTCGATTCTACAGTAATGTAACCGTTATGTTTTTTAATAATGGAATAACTGATAGCCAGCCCCAGGCCGGTACCAGTTCCCTTGGTGGTAAAATAGGGATCAAATATTTTCTGAAGGCATTCTTTTGATATGCCAACCCCCTGATCATGAATGCAAATTTTTATATATTTCCCCTTAGTCAGAGGCAGAGAATGTTCTTGGCCAGTGGTTATATTTTCAGCGCTTACTTGAATGGTCCCCCCTTTAGGCATGGCCTGATCGGCGTTGATGACCAGATTATTGATAACCTGGCTTATTTGTCCCTCATCAATTTCAGCAGGCCATAAATCTTCGGGCAGGGAAAATTTGCAACCTACATTGGAACCTTTTAAGACAAAGCCGGCTGAGTCCGTGAGTAATTCCGTAATTGAGGCGGTCTTCTTGATGGGCGCGCCTCCTCTGGAGAAGGTCAGCAATTGATGAGTCAAGTCCCCGGCCCGGGAAAGGGCTTTCTCGGCCCTCATTAATATTTCATTAACTTTATTTCCTGATTGTTCATACATCTTGGCCAGGGAAAGACTGCCCCGGACGGTAGTTAAGATATTATTAAAATCGTGGGCAATCCCGCCGGCCAGGACCCCGATGGATTCAAGCCTTTGGGCTTTTTGCAATTCCTCCTGCATTTTTTTTCGCTCGGTAACGTCACGCACAATTTCCATAACCGCAGGTTTTTTATTGTATTGGATGATTCCGGCCGAGATCTCCACATTTTTTATTACCCCGTTATTGGTCCGGATTTTAGCTTCATATACGGAGGGGGCATTTTCGCTCGCACCCTCCGGTTGCTTGCAGGGGCCGACCAGCCTTCTGCCTTCAGGCGCCAGAATGTCCCAAAAGGGCTTATTCAGCATTTCCTCAATACTGTACCCGCAAACCCGGCCCATGGCCCTATTGGTAAATTTCCAGATGCCCTCCTGCACAATGGTGACCCCGTCCTTGGCCTGCTCCACCAGGGCGGAATACTTAGCTTCCGATTCTTCCTTGGCTTTGCGCAATTGGTCTTCCATCCGTTTTCGTTCCTTTTCCCACCGCTCACCGCTTAATCTGGAAAAAAGAATTGGAGCAATATACTCGGCCATAGTTTGCAGCAACCTTTGGTCGTGGATATCATAATCCGTCTCTTTATTGGCTACTATAATGATCCCGATGCTCTTTCCCCGGCAAAAGATCGGGACAGTCAGGGCCCTGGTGATGGGCAGGTGCCCTTCCGGCACAGGCAGAGGAGTATTGACGCACTGGGCCTCTTCTTCAATCAAGGCCATGCCCCAGATGCCGCCCCATCTGCTTTTGGGGAAGACAATGTCTTTACCCTGCATCCGGCATTTGTCCCAAACATCCTTGGTCATAGAGGGACACACTAAATCTCCCTCTTCATTAAGGTAGCCGAATACTCCGTATTTGCTTTTAGTGGCTTTGAGGAAAATGTCTACTATCTTCCCATACAACCCATCGTTTGATACAGTGAGAAAGGCCGAGGCAATCTCATTCCTCAGAGCAAGTTGTTGCTCGGACCTTTTAAGGGCCTCTTCCGCCCGCTTTTTTTCGGTGATGTCGTAAATGGCCCCCTGCACGGTAATCGGCTTGCCTTCACTGTCGCAGACATTTTGAATGTTTTCATGAATCCAGCGCATCTGTCCATCCTTGCGGATAAGGCGGTATTCCCGCTCAGTTGAAAAGCAGGGGACTGTTTGGAGATTTTTAGCGGATTCATAAACCATGGGCAGGTCCTCAGGATGGATAATCCGGTCCCAGCGCGACCGCCCGGCCAGGAATTCTTCTTCAGTATATCCGGTGATTTCCTTTACTGCGCCGTGGACAAAGAGAGGGGTGAAATTCAGTTTGCCCTGAAAGGCTATCCCTTGAAAGTTTTCTACAAAGGAACGGTAGCGTTGTTCACTTTCTTTTAGCTCTTCCTCAGCGCGCTTGCGGTCGGTAATATCTTTGAAATCCTCAATAATGCCCAACAGCGCGCCGTCGGGGCTTCGAAAGGCTGTGGCTGTTATAATACAAGGGACATTGCTGCCGTCACACCGTTCCTTTTCCACTTCGCTTTCAACCCGCTCTTCACCCTCAATAATTCTTCGTAAAGGACACTGAGTGGTGTGGCAAAGGCGCCCGCGAAAACCCTCATAGCATTTTTGGCCCACAGCTTCATTAATGCTTATACCTATAAGTTTGGCCAGCGTTTCATTAAGGCGCAGTATTGTATAGTTTTTATCAACTACGCGCATACCGTCGGCTGCCGTGTTAAATATTTGATCAAGCTCGGCATTGGTGTGCTGGAGCGCTTCCTCCGAATGTTTGCGCTTGCGTATGATATATTGGGCATATCCGGCGACCAACATGATAATAAGCGCAACCACCAGCCGCATCCAGATTTCATGGCTGCTTGGCGCGAATATATGTTTAATAAGACTTCCTTCATGTAATATAAATGCATGTATGATAGATTCTACCAGCCAGAAAAAAACGCCGGCCATAAATCCCACCAGAACAATCTTCTCTTTTACACTTCTTTTATGGTCGCTTTTATGTTTACCTTTAAGCATACTTTGCACCTTTCCCTATAGGTAAAATGATGGTAATAATAAAAGAATGTTGTAAATTTTCGTGATAATTCTTGAATAATTGATTTTTATTTGAGGTAATTTTTATCAGTTGACGCATAGTGTACAATAATTACTTTCTTTTGTCATCTTTTTTGTGATTAATATCAGTAAAATTAGTGCCCAATTTAGATTCGATTGCCCTCAATTTAGATACGTTTGCCCTAGAAAAAGATACCGATTTATTGTACAACAAGACGTAAATTGTAATATTTAGAAATTAGCCTAAATGACATTCATTGCTTGAATTAGCTGAATAGGGTAATAGTTCACCACGGAGACACAGAGGCACTGAGAAATGATTTTAG
>JAUWIR010000123.1 GCA_030605265.1 Pseudomonadota bacterium
CCCAAAAGGTGTGGCTGTGGATAAATCAGGTTGCCCGCTTGACAGCGATGGTGACGGTGTGCCGAATTATAAAGATAAATGCCCCAACACTCCAAAAGGTGTGGCTGTGGATAAATCAGGCTGCCCGCTTGACAGCGATGGGGACGGCGTGCCGAATTATAAAGACAAATGCCCCAACACCCCAAAAGGTGTGCCTGTAGATAGATCAGGTTGTCCCTTTGATAGTGATGGAGATGGAGTTTACAATTATCTTGATAAATGTCCAAAAACACTAAAGGGCGCTCAAGTCAATTCCCAGGGATGCTGGGCCTTAAGCGATGTTTTATTTAATTTTGCCAGATGGAATATTAAGCCTTTAGCCTATGCAATGCTTGATAAGGTAATCGCTGTTATGAAAAGAAACCCCACTTTAACATTTGAAATCCAGGGACATACTGATAATTCCGGTACTGAAAAGTATAATAAAACACTTTCCCAAAAACGTGCTAAAGCAGTCAAGCAATATCTGGTAGATAAAGGCATTAAAAAGGACCGGCTTTCGACAAAAGGGTATTGGTATTCAAAACCTATTGCCCCTAATAATACTTCCGATGGGCGATCCCTGAACAGACGTGTTGAATTTATTACCACTCAATAGGCAAAAGAAAAGGCTAGGATAATGAAATGAACTTGCCGACAGGGATCTTGATCTTTTTCCTTTGTATCGGGGTTATAGGATCACTGGTCCCTAATATGCCGGGGTCAACGCTCATTTTTCTTGGGGCCCTCATTTACGGCTGGATGGACGGCTTTGCCCACTTTTCTCCATGGGTCCTGCTGCCTTTATTTATTTTAACTGTGGGTGGCGCCTTAGGACAATATCTCATTGCCGGATTTGGTGCAAAAAAATTTGGGGCCTCCCGATACGGAATAATTGGCGCAATTGTCGGCCTTTTTATCGGATTATTCTTTATTCCTATTATTGGGGGGTTTTTAATTGGGACATTTTTAGGTGCAGTGATAGCTGAGGGAATTTTTACTGTGAAAAAGGAAAAGGAAATCCTTCAGGCTGGTCTTGGAGCTTTGCTGGGAATAGTTGGAAGCCTTCTGTTTGAATTTATTATCGCCATGGTTATGGTCACCTTTATCACCTTGGCCATTTGGCTTTGAATACTTAATTTATACAACCCGAAAGTATCGGATCGTTTCCTTTTTCAGCTAAAGTAAAAATAAGCTTTGTATAAAGAGATTGTCTTAGCTTACACAAATCATCAACATCATAAAATTGTCCTTTTAGTTGATAAATGCTCCCGGGACAGCCTCCTTGACAAAACTGGACCCACCGGCAAGCTTGACACTCTGAAATCCTTGATTTGCGAAAGAGACAAAGCTCTCTAACCTCTTTTATTTTCGAAGATTTCAGTGCTTTATCCAGACCCAAACGAGTTATATTGCCGGCCCTGAATATTGGCTCCATGAGAAGAGGGCAGGGATAAACACCACCTTTTGCGTCAATAGCCAGCAATTGGCCTATTTGACACCACATTTGTCGCTGCCCTGGATGATGAAGCACTAATCCCTGGAATCCCGGACTAATATGAATAGTTGGGAACTTCTTGGGCGCTTTTAAATATAAGTAATGATAAAGTTGACTGTAATCCTCGGCTGATAAAGCCAACTCATTCCAATTCAATTGAGCCATACCCATTTGTTGAATAGGAATAAATCTCACTGAAGAAACACCCTCATCCAAAGCCAATTGCAAAATAGCAGGGATATGGGGTAAATTATTTTTACTCACTGTAACGCAAAGGGCCATTCTTTCACCAGCGCCTTTATTTACAAAACCATGAATAGCCTTTAAGGTCCGTTTAAAAGCCCCGGGGCCGCGAATAAAATCATGAATACCGGAATTTGGACCATCCAGGCTAATCTGCAAAGTGATATTAAGGTCGGTCAGAAATCCTGCAGTATATTCATCAACCAAACTCCCGTTGGTGGCTAAAACTGTATTTATTTTCCTGGCTGCATGGGAAAGGATTTTCAGACAATCCTGCCTGAGTAACGGTTCTCCTCCGGTAATCGCTAAAAGCTCAACCTTTAAATCCTCGGCTTCATCGATGATTCTTACAATCTGTTCAGTTGAGAGGCCGTCCTTTTGTTTTTCTCCTTTGTATACTGCACAATGTTTGCACTGCAGATTACAATTCTCAGTAATATTAAGATGAATTTTTTTAAGGGAAAAATCTACTTTTTCCTGCCCTTTCTCATTTATTGGTGATTGAGAAGGGAAATCCACGAAACCTGCTCTGCTTAATAGGGCAATAAAGTTTTTCGTATCTGAAAGGGCCCTGTCAAAAGGTAAATCATATTGCCGGCTTATTTGCCCGGCAATTATGCCTATACTTATATCACCCTTTAAAGAAGAAAAAATTTTATAGCCTAATTCATTGATTACTATCCAGGAAGCTTTTTTCGGATGAAGGAGTATATATTGTTTTCTATTTAATGAAGTATGCTCCCTATTGATACATAATCCCTTGCTTTTTGGTTTGGAATCGATCATCTTTTTTTTTATTATGGGTGATCTATATTTTTACAGTAAAATTGATTACCTGATTTTAGTGAGCAAAATCAGTGCCAATGTTTTTTTTATTAACAAAGGACAATAGGTCATTTACATTCCTAATCAGTATATGATAACCTTCTGAATCGATACACTAATGTAAAAATAGTTAATTGCAGAGGTTAAAATCTTTGCGCACTTTGCCTCTTTGCGGTGAGATACACATTGTCTACTGAAAAAAGCACAAAATGTGGAATTAAGGTCCCGGAATAGATTCATGCCAAAAATGAAACGGAAAATAGGCAAATTTTTTCTTTATTTTATACTTTTACTCATTTTATTTATCACTCTTCAATATGCCCTATGTCCTGTTTATGACTTCCCTGAGCCGAAAACTTTTTATGGCAATCAATGGTACAATCCATACGAAGGGATGGAAAATAAGACTGATTGGTATAAAGCAAATTTTCATACTCATTCTAAGGCCTGGTTGGGAATTACCAGTGGGAAAGATACTCCGGAAAAAATCTATAAAACCTATCAGGAAATGGGCTATGACATTATCTGCATTTCCAACTATCAAAGCATCAACCAAAGTATCAACACCTTCCAGGAGGAGAACAATGAATATATCCCGGTTTATGAGCATGGTATGAATATTCGTAAAAACCATCAATTAGTCATAGGGGCTCAAAAGGTAAGTTGGAAAGATTTTTTTCTTTTACAAAATGTTCATAATAAACAAAATATTATCAATCACCTTAAAGAGGATGGTACCTTTCTGGTTTTAGCACACCCAATTTGGAATAACGCCTATACTCCGAATGATGTTAAAGCATTAACCGGATATGATGCCTTAGAGGTTTTTAATCATTATAAATGCTCAATTAAATTATGGGATGTGGCCCTTTCCGCAGGGAAGCCAGTCTGGCTAATGAGCAATGACGACTCTCATAATATGGAGGATTTTAGTGCACAAACAGGCAGATGCTGGACCATGATTAATGCTGCCTCTTTAAAAAAGGAGGATATTTTTGCAGCCCTTAAAAGCGGCCGCATGTATGGCGTAAGAGGAAAAAAAGGCTTCAATGATAATTATCTTCAAAAAGTGGATATTTTTGACAACCATTTAGTTATCCAATGTCAAAATCCGGCACAGGAAATCCGTTTTATCGGGCAGGGGGGAATAGTAAAAAAGAAGGTTACTAACAAGGACCAGGCAAAATTTGCCTTAACACCAACAGATACCTATATACGTGCGGAGATTTATAATCCAAAGACAACAATACTACTCAATCCAATTATAAGATTTGAGGGAACATCCATAAAGAAATTTTCAGCTCAACGAAATATAACCAAAACCTGGCTATTAAGGGTGATATTCTTTTTCCATATTGGCCTTATTATTTTTTTTGTAAAGAAAAAAATGACAAACAAATAGTTAGGAATGAATAGGTGGTGAGATGGTGAAAAGATTATGAAGTCCTCTATAAACATAAAACACATTAGCTTACTTCTTCTATTAAGTATCATTTTCTATCTCCCGGGGGTCATTACCTCTCGTGATTTTTGGGTGGAAGATGAAGCACGCTATGCGGAAGTTACCAGAGAGATGATTTATCAGGGTAAATGGCTGGTTCCCCATTTAAATGGGGAATTCTATCCGGATAAGCCTCCGATATATTTTTGGTTAAGCGCCCTGATAGCTATCATTACCGGAACAATTACTCCCTTCAGCTTTATGTTCATAACCTTTCTCAGTGCCTTGGGCTGTATTTTTGTCAATTATTTTTTCAGCGCCGAACTCTTTGGGGAAGAATCCGCCCTCATCAGCTCCCTTGTTCTTATGTCCACCTTTCTCTTCCTCTTTTGCGCACAAATCGTACGTATGGACATGCTCTTTACCATGTTTATGATGTTGGCAATTTATTCTTTTTATAAAGGGCACAAAAAAAAGAAAAAATATTATTATACCTTTTTTTATGTATTTGCCGCCTTGGCGGTTTTAGTAAAAGGACCCTTTGGGCTCATCTTCCCATTTCTTCCTGTAGTTGTTTTTCTAATTCAAAAAAAGGAGTTTGATGAAGTAAAAAACTTTGTTCTGCACTGGGGATTTTTACTCTTTATGTTTATTTTGGCCATGTGGCTTGGAACAGCCTGGTTTGCCGGATACAAGGAATTTGTCATTAATTTGTTCACCAAACAAATAGCCGGCAGGGCCATAAAATCTTTCAGCCACGAAGAACCCTTCTATTTTTATCTTCTTTCTATCCCTCTCTTACTTCTACCCTGGATAAGCTATTTGCCCGGGGCCCTCAAAGCACACTATAAGGACCCGGCAAATCAGTACTTCTGGTTGCTCCTCTGGTGGTTTATTTTAGGATTCATAGTTATCTCCATGGTAAGCACTAAGCTTTTTATTTATCCTCTGCCTTTAATCCCACCCTTAACTATGTTGATAGGGGATTTTTTAAGAAAAATTTCAACAGCCGATTATAAGACAAAAAACCACACTACCTTTATCCTTGAAGGGATTATCGCCTTGACACTCACTTTTGGCATATTCAGCCTTTTTCCTTTTGTAGCCCCTAAATTTCCCATCATTAAGCAGGTAAATCTATGGGCGCTACCCATGATATTACTTCCGCTGTTTTTCTGCGGTTTAATATTTACTATGAAGAAAAATCATAAAAGAGTATTGATTACACTTATGATAGGTGTCTGGTTTATTACCTTCTTCACCTTTTACATTATTGTCCCACAAGTTAATTATGCCTTTTCCTCAAAAAAGATTGCTCAGGAAATTACCTACTATCTTAAAAAGGGATATGGTGTAGCTACCTGTGGCGTCAGGAGAGGTATCCTCAACTTCCATGTAAAAAAAATCCTCCCGGAAATCTCTCGCCAAGAACTGGAAACCTATTTTGATGATTCCCCTAAAATAGTTGTCATGAGGGGGAAGGAATTTAGAAAACAGCAGAAAATAAAAAATAATAATCTTAGAATTTTAAATCAATATAACATTGCCAATCTCGATTATTTTGTAGTGAGTAAGAGATAATTTTTTTTCTTTCAGAGCATACATCTATAGTTTGTTACCTATAATTCCTCGCATATACTTTGTTAGATTTAATTTAATTCAAAGGGCAACAGGTTAATTCAGATATCATTTCTGCAAGATATTCAGCTATTAATAAGGCATCGAAAATATTTACTTCGCTATCACAGTTCACATCGCATAGATTAAAACCCGGTATATCAGATGACTCTTTAGGGACTCGGAAAATGCCAATATACCGGATACGATTTTCATAGATGGTCCATGTTAATGGTCAGTTAAAAGGGTTTAAGGGTATATTAGAAAATTCCATGTCCCTTAAGTCTTGCATCATATTCAGCTACTAAGAGTGCATCAAATATATCAACAGTTCCAGACAAATCAGCATTACCACAGAGGTAATCGCCAATGTCGGTTGATAATTTCTTCTGGATGACCGTGCCTCTTGCGCCTATGGTTATTGTACTGCCTGAAATATCATTAATAGCAGTGATCTCCTGCCCATCCACCTTTATGGTAGCGGTATCTCCCATCTGGGCCCTATCAGTTGCTTCCGGCGCTTCGGAGTCTAAAGGCACATTAAGGATATAGTAATCGCCTGCACTAACATTCTCTCCCATAGTGTAAGATGCCAATTCTACTCCCTCAACCTCTAAGGTTACCTTTGCCCCTGAGGCTGCCGTGATTTGCTGCCCCTGATTGTCAAAAATTTCACCATAGATTATGTTATCAGGCTCTATGATGTGGGATTGGAGTGGTTGACAGTATAAAAATGAGATTCCTATGATAAGATATACTGTTAAAGATAAATTGAGTTTTTGATAAAATTTCGCGTACTTCATCTTTATTTCCTCCCTAACCTAAAATACGTTTACTATAATAGTTTTAAGATTTATAGTTACCTTTTGATTTTATTCGTTTTCTCCTGTATTATTATTTATCCTTATGATTTATATTTGTTATCTGTTGTATTTGGCTTATATGGCCTCTCACCACAGCTGGATCAGCGCTATTTATAAGCCATTTATTATTAATAAGAAAGCAAGGAGTTGATTTTATTTTTAAGGTTTGAGTCAAAGAGATATTCTCTAAAAGAAACTGAGCGCCCTTTCCATCCGCAACACAGGTTTTAATTTGGTTGGTTTTTAAATTTGTTTGCTGTGCGCACAATTCCCAACCATCCTCTTGTTGGTTTCCTTTGATAATTTGCTCGCTTCTGCATAAAAGATAACCCCAATACTTTTCAGGGGCATCACGGCTTACGCACAATTGCCGTTTATCTTCCAGTATCTCCTTTGGCCCTTTTCTTGACGTGAAAATAACCGGTGGCGCTTGAGGCTTTAGGATGAGCACATTCGGCTGATCAGAAGATTGCAAGGAAAGCATGGGAGGAGAAGGTAGTTGTTTCTCCATTTGGGCCGGGAAATGAACCTTCGTTAACGCTTCTCTTAGTTCTTGGATTTTGAAGATTTGTTGTAACGTATGATTATCTTGAGGGTTCAGGCTTTCCATAAAAATTGCCAATTGGCCCTCTTTTTCTTCCCTATTAGGAAAATAGACTGTTCTGAAAAACTGCGGATTGAGAAAGTAATGATCTTCTTTGAGGATTAATTTGTCTTTGACCCGGATATAGCGCAAAGATTGATCTATTTCTTTACTAAAAATAAAGGCGGGTAAGGCGGCTATCTTATATTTTTCTATTAACTCCTTGGCCGAAGAGGCATCCCAAGATATTTTCTCTATTTCTAATTTAGGGAAGATTCGACTTAAGATCATGATTTTTTGCTCTATCTCTTCATCCAAAAATTTTAGGCGGGCTGATTCCCTGAAGAGATATGTCGACAGGGTCGGCAAATCTGCAACGTGCTTGGGGAGTGTCAGGATTTTGACAAAGCCCCGCTTTGCCTGCGGCAAAGCAGTCAAGATCGCCGCCACAAACAGGTACATCTTTACATTGTTCATGCCTTGAGATGGAAGAGCATATATTTCTGGAAAGAGTATAGAGATTAATGGGTCCTTTTAGCCTTTTATTATTCACCAGCAAAATCGGGGAACTCTTTATGTTTAGTTCCTGTGAACGGCTAATATTTTCCTCAAAAAGCCTCTCTCCCTCATCACTTTCTGAAATTTGCCTTACATAATCTATATTGATCCAGGCCCTGGCCGCAGCTTCTTCCCAATCATCAGTGTCGTAATTTTCCGCCCGATAAAGAAGATAATCTTTGAACTTCTCAGGGTAATATTTCATGATGACCACTTGCCGTATATCCTCTTCTACTTCACTTTGCCCATGAAGACTGACAAAGTTTCCACCCTCATACCTGGCTTCCCCATGACAAAGGCCCTCTCCTTCATCGATAGGAGGGTTAGGGAAGTTGGGGGCTTCATCTAAGTCCTTTTCTCTCTCTTCAGTATCTTCAAGGAAATCTTCAGCTGATTGGGCAATAAAATAAAGGTGAAAATCGACTTGCTCGTTAAATTTATCTAGGAGAGGGATAATAGTTTTTTCCACTTCCACGCCAAAAGGGCATTTGCTCATAACAAATAGCTCCAGTGATATCTTTGATGGTTGATCAGATGATATCATGGCGGGCATAGTATCGATAGCTGTTCGGTTACCGTGCTGACAACTAATGAAAAACAATAGTGAAAGAATGATGAAAACATGCCCCCGGCGAACAACCTGTAATTTTAAGCTGATCAATTTCAGGCACTTATCCATTGGTAATATTTTTGACATATTCAGACCTATAAAAAAGCAAATATAGCCGGTACTATTTGTTGCCGTTTTAATTTTTCAAATCTATTCTTTCCATGATATATTTTTTAATTCTTTCAGCTATTTCATATGCTTCTTTTGCTTCCTCGAAAGTCGGTTCATACCAATACATCCGGATAACGAATTTCAACAGCGTAATCTTCTATTTTTTCAGATTCTTCATAAATAACATCAGATACTTTTTCGTGCTCACTTATCAGATCCAGCAAATAACTTAAGCTATGTTTTTTTTGAAATCTAATATTCAACCATACCAGATAGGCTTTTAAATATTTTTCAACAGCTTGCTGACAATGAAAACATATAGAATCTGTGAATTCCGGTTTATTTTCCAAAGCCAATTTAGCCATTCCTAAATCATGATCTGCTTTATGAATCCATTCCTTAACTAATTCTTTTATTTTATCCATAGAGAACTTTTCCTTCCTCCAGCACAGTTGTGATGAAGGCCGTTTTCACATCTTTCCATTTTTGAATTTCCTCTTCAGTGTAAACGATTAAATCGATTGCAATCTTAAGCCCCCTCAAATATTTCCTTACTTCTCTTCCTCTTTTGTATCTGGGGAGTGCAGTCTCTTTAATTATTAATAAATCTAGATCACTATCCACTGTAGCTTGTCCTTTAGCATATGAGCCGAAAAGAATTATTCTTTTCGGGCTATAATGCTTCACAATTCTCCGTACGATTTCATCTAATTGGTTTTGTGCCAACATAGAAATCTCCTAAAAATCTTAAAAATACCCTGGTTAGGGGATATATATTTCAAATCTATACCTTGTCAAAAAAAAAGAAAAAAAAGGGGACGAAAAAAAAGGGGACAGATTTATTTTTCCTCTCCTTTTGGCCTGCCCTGGCCTCAAGATTCAATTCGTCGCCCTATCTTCTTCGCAACTTCATCAAGAAATCGATTACTTCCTGTTAATTGCCCCCTCTCTGCACACTTTGGCGTATCAACCGCCATTCTCCTTCTGGAATAGATCCTTGCACCCATTCTTTGTATCCCTCCGCACGCTCTTTCTCCGTCTTGCCCAGGCCCTGATAACATGGGTCAAAATTCATCCAATCAGAATTTTTTATTCCGATTTTATTTCTATAACTTGACCACTTGTATTTTTCTGGTACATCTACCATCCCAGCTCTTACTGGATTTAATTCTATATATCGACAACAGGCCAAAAGATATGTATCCATCTCTATTGGGCTAGATTTATACCGCCCCCTCCCACAAAGTCCCTCGCCGTTTCTCTAATCTGTTTACATATCTGGTATGCCGCCCTGATACTCTTTTCATGAGTAACCCTAAATTTTCTACCTTTTCACCGCACTCTAGG
>JAUWIR010000425.1 GCA_030605265.1 Pseudomonadota bacterium
ATGTGGGGTTATCTGCCTATGAGTTTAAATAAGCCTTGAAATACTTCCTAATACAATAAAGGGCTATATTGCATAGTACTGCAATGATAGCAAGTACATAGGAATAAAGTTCTAATTCACCGACTAACATTTTCTTTATATCGAACTTGAATTCCTCAAAAGATAAAAAGTCGTAAACTCTTCGTAATTTCTTCTGTGATGGCTCAAATATCAATGCACGATATGGTTCAGTTAAAGGCTTACCCCCTACTTTCATTACGTCTCTTACCCGAACAACAAAAATCGTTTTGATTCGATTATAATTTATTTCCGACAGCTTGCTCTTATGTGTAACATTTTGATTATCATCTGATTGATCCTCAATATTTAAGATTTCTTCAACTGGTTGATTTCTGTCTGATTTGCGGAAAGCAATTTCTGACTTAATAAAATCTAATATTACTGACCATGATGGATTATCTATGCCCAAAATAGTGACCATAATTGGCTTATTTGTTTTTGGATTTATATAAATTTCATTCTCTCTTTTAATAGGTTGAGGATCGGCCTGAAGAATCTTGATGCCTTCTAAGGCCAAATTGTAGCGAGGATATAAGGGAAGAATAATTGATGAAACACTCTCGATTTTAAGGCAAGCTGCTAACATCAGGCCGAAAAGGATAATAACAGTGGCTAACACAGTAAGTGTTTTTATAATGCCATTGACCATCTTTTCAGTGCTTAAACCCTTCATATCATCACCAGTAAAAAACTCCGTATCGACACCATTCACAATAACAATTGATATACAGATATTATATTTTTCCGGTGTCAAGTCAAGTAAATCCTATTTTAGACAATTGTCAAATCATCTCCAATGAATTTAGAATAAATTCTAAGTTCACCTTCGACATTTAAGGGAATTTCTAAGGGAATAGTGGGAAGAAAGGGAAGAAAATAATCTGGAATAACTATCTGAATTTATTGAAACCAGAGTTCACTCTTAATCAGTAGGTTATAGGTTCGATTCCTATACGGCCCACCAAATAAAATCAAGGGTTTACAGTGGTAAGAGGCTGTAAGCCTTTTTTATTTGGGGTAATACAGAGGTTTTAGCTTATAAAACCTTAACTGATAGGGCTAAAATGGGCATGGCTATAACACAATTTTATCTATAGGTTAAACTCTGTCCCTGCCCTGTCCCTAATTAACCAAGATAAAAAAAGATAATAAGTGATATTATCTATTGACAGACCGAATTACAAACTTTAGAATTTTTTTATAAAAATGGAGACCAATTAATACCCCTTAGATTTCCCTTATGGAGAGAGGGTAGGGGTAAAATAAATCCATTTTGAATAATAAGCGCAAAGGTAATGGGGAGAGTCTATGCGCAAACCCTTTTATCTTTGCGCTTTTTTTATGGCTTAAACCTTTACAACACGAAAGGAGGTATAACCTACTGAATAATTGAAATTAAATTAAAATATTAGGTGAAAGGAGAAAAAACAAATGGGGGAAAAAGAACATAAGGATTGCGGGAAATGCATTTTTTGCCTGTCTAAGTGTCCAGAATGTGGCTCGACTGATATTCATGTGAAATACAGAGTCGAATTTGTTTATAATAATGATATGGAAGACAACCTCCATATAGAGTCTGATTTAATATATTCGCAAATTTATTGCCATGACTGCGGCGAAGAGATCGAAGGCAGTGACAAACGGCTTGAAAAATTAAATATTATTCTCGAAAGTCTGGCATCCAGCACTATGGAGGTAAATATTGAGAACCGAAAAATAAAGGAAGCGGTTGTGGTGGCTGAGCGGGATAATTGGTTACGGGAAGAACAGGCAGCAAAGGAATGCGACCTTGACCAAGTGGTTGATAAAATTAAGAATACGTCAAAGGAAAATTTATTGATAATACAAACTTTTCTCGCTAAATTAGAACAGAATGCAGAGCATTCCCTTGCTGATCTGCTATTATAGTTCTAGGGCAGCTAATAAAGGCAGGGTCAATTTTTGGTTTAGACAATCACAAACCATTAATAAGGAGAAAGTGAGGGGTTATGAGTAAAGAATATAAAACAATGGACGGCAGAAGGATAACTCGTAATATGTATGAAGTAGTCAGTTTAATTAGTAAAGTTTTAGAGCATTATGCTGAAAAAAAGGTTTCATCTGAGGTATGGAATGAATTTTTAGAAGATCACTATGTTGATTTATTTGATTTCATGGATCGAATTAAGCAAGGGTGTGATCGTGCATTTGATAGATGGAAAGAAGAATCTATCGCCAAACCATTAGGAATTACAAAGCCAAAATAAATCGAGGTAAATTATGGGGAAAAATAAAAAGACTGTTCCAGAGCTTATGCTTCAAAAAATGAAGGATATTATAGACCTCGACCATAAGGTCAAAAAAGGCGAAGTTACTGAAGAAGAAGCTAATAAAATTCAAAAAAGGATTGAACAGGAAATCAAAAAATCGGAGAAATTAGTTCGAGAAAAAAATCGAGTAATTAACAAATTAGAAAAAGGTGAGATTTCACATGATGAAGCCACTAAGAGAATCGAAAAGGTTGATAACAATTTGATTTCGCTTACACAAGAGCATTAAATCATATCGCTTTCTTTCGGCATAGCGTTCCCGGACAGGGACACCGGTTTTCGGCTCAGGTTTTCTTTGGTAAGGCAATAAAAAAGGCAAGGTCATTGCTGAAACCCTGCCCTTGTTGAGATATTTTATTGATATAACAACGATTTGAGGCTTAACAGAAGCTGTGGTTTATAGCAGATATTCAAAGTATGGATAACGCCGCTTCTCACCAGCGAAGGCCGTTCTTTGGCCCGAATCTCGTGCAGAAGCATGTTAGGTTTCAACTTATCCGCCCTTGCTATAAATTTCCTCAGCTTGATTTCTAAAAGTTGGTGAATAAATAAATGCTTCTTCAGTCCAATACTTATTATTGCTCTTTAGTTCTCCATATTTGATTTTAACAATCAACTTAACTTTTATAGTTCCATCCTTAAAGTATTTCACTGCATTCTTATCCAATGCCAACAAAAACGGCTGCCGACCTGGCTCATTCTTTTCTATTAAATGCAAATTGTGCTGATAATTAAGCTTCACCTTTCCTGGATGGAACCCACCTAAATCCTTCTCTTCTATTATGTAAGATATTGCACTTATATCAACATTCGCAGCAGGCACTTCACTTGAATTGCTAATTATAAAGTACAAATGAATTTTCTCGCATTTATTAGTTACTTCAGGGTCGTCTTTTTTTTCTTTCTCAGTCCAATTTTCAAATACAATTGTATCTGGTTTTATGGATATATATGGGCGGTCTGATATTTCTTTAATTTCATCGATGGACAACTGTTTTTCTATGCTTTCGCTTGATTTCGTATCAGGTTTATCGACTGATTTCTTATTTTCTTGTTTAAATTCGTCCATTCCTATATGTTTAAGACCTTCAGCGATTGATGGTCCACCAGTTTTAAAATCACTTGGAAAGTTCCCTTCAAAATCAATTCCCATAAACACTATTGGCCCCAATTTATCAAAGTGTAGATTTGGTATTATTTTTTCATAGTTATCCTCATTAATAAATAATTCAATGCGATTTTTTTCCGTTTGCCATTGAACAATAATAAGATATGGTTTTCCCTTCTCCCATGAACTGATGTCTACTTCTATTTTTTCATTTTTCCCATCAGATGTTAATATTTGGTATATCAATTGAGGCGTTTGGGTAATATAAACAGAAATTCTATTCTTTTTAAGGTTTCCGACGAAATCGACTAAATAAAATTTGTGTTTTGGAACTGAATCCCACTGAGGAGTGAACCATAGACCAATTCCACCTTTTTTTTCATAGCCTTTTTTCAATAGAATATTCGCATTTTTGTTTTTTGCAATTTCATAAGTTCCTTTTGCAGCTTCATCGAAATTAACTTCTTTGATTTCATGTTCATTTAGAGCTCTTTTATATAAATTTCGTATTTCTTTTAATATTTCATTTTTAGAATCATCTATTTGGTTGCTCATTTTTTTCTGCTCAGTCAGCACTTCTTTTTTTGCTGCTTCTACAGTTAACTCATTTTTTTTCGATTGACTTATCTCTATTGAACTTCTTACAGTTGCCCCAACAAATAACAATGAAAGGAGTAAAACATTAACTACTAAAACAAGTTTGTTGTAATCTCCATTTTTATGAAATATCCATCCAGACAAAAGTGCTGTGATAAACCAAATCAGAAAAATTACAAAAGCCCCTAAAAAGTTCGTAATAATTATTTTCCACTCCATTATCTTAGCCCTTATCTGTAGCAGTTAAGGATAAAAATGCTTAATAAAATGAGTGTATCTTGAATCTAATTGGATCGCCTTAATTTGTAGATATCTTGCCAATAAAACAGTTTTTCAGAATGTTGTTATATCAACCTAATACCTGAATTTTGCACGCAAATCGCCTCTGTGAACTATGTACGGCAGTTTTTCGTTATACCACCATCATATTTGCATCACTGAACCGGTCAATAAATACTTCCAAAAGTACTACTTTTTATCAG
>JAUWIR010000109.1 GCA_030605265.1 Pseudomonadota bacterium
TGACTATTAATATCTTAACTTTTTCATCCTTTTTGATTCGGTTAATAGATTCCCATTGACGGATCATTCCTGCCACATCGTATCCCTTCATTCCCGGCATATCTATGTCTAAGGTGATAAGATCATAGGCTTTAGACTCCTTATGGGCCTTCAAAAACATTCTGGAAGCTTCTTCTCCATGGGTTACAACATCACAATCTCCATAATGTAGTAAGATTAGGTGTAATTTGACTAGGCTTACATATTCATCATCAACTACCAGGATTCTCATTTTTCAAACTTCCCCCCTTTATTTTTCGTCACAGTGGCCTATAAAATCTCCACTTACCGGATTTATATCATGTTTATCCTGTCAAATATTTTTTCGTAATCATTCAGACCCCTCACCTCAGCCCTCTCCCCAAAAGGGGCGAGGGAGTTTAAACGGCAAGCTCCACCAGCTTTCCATTGGGAACGAGGGGAGGAGGGAGTGAACGGTTACATTTTTTCCATAGTGGTCCCAAAATTCTAATTGCGCAGGTCGTAATATTTTATTTGGGGGAACAGGCCCTGACATTTGTCATCTGATTTTGACATATGGCCCAAACTGCGTTAATTTAGCCTTGTTTCCTTATATTCAAGTTAACCCCCTCACCCAAACCCTCTCCCCTTAGGGGAGAGGGTTTGGGTGACCGCATAAAAAAAAAGGCACTCTATGCAATATATTTATCGGCTATAGAAATGAATTGGTCGGAAATCAACGATAGATTTGTGGTCCCTACTTTTCCTCGATAAACTTTACTTTCCGGGATTTTTGCCATTATCGAAGATCTAATTTTTTTAGCTAAAATCCTATGTATTCATAAGTACTAGCCGAATAAATTAAATAAGGAGCAAGTAGTTGAAGGTTAATGGCAAGACAAGTTTTATACTTCCAGCTTAGCTAATAGGCGTTTTTCACTTTTTAAAACAGATTTCAAAATCACAATTTTATGGCCGTGCTGAGATATAGCAAAGAAATTGGGCTGATATCTTCTTATAGAGCAATTATGGGGAAGTAGGAAGTGATTAAAAAGCAAAAAGAGGTCCCTAAGTTTTTAAAACATATAAAACATATAAGGCAAATAATTATATTTCAAAAAATTAAACATTTAGTGAATATCAGGGTTTGGAAGCTAAGGATTATACAAAAATTTGGACTTCACCGTTATCTTTCCCACCGTGGGACCATATTGCAGCATATTGCTCAAGACCTGCTTTCCCTGGTATTTAAGAGTGAGCAAAGGTCCCTTTTTTCGGGAGAAAAATTGCAGGAATTCTCCTCAACCTCCAATGAAATTTGCACACAAACCAAAATTTTCCTTCAAAAGCTTGACGATACTGGAGACGAGAATGTTTTAAACAATATTCGACATCTTCTTCAAGAGATAGCGCCTATTTTATTTATCCAAAATGGAGCCATGACAGCCTTATGCGAGTATTTGGAACCAATGAGTGAAAAATTATACCAATTGAGTAACTTACAATATGATTTTCAAAAAATATCCCGTTTTCTGAAAATTTTAGGCACTTCCATTAAAATTGAAAGTAATCGAACGGGTCAGGAAGGATTTAAATTCTTGCACTTAGCAGATGAGATCGATCGAATATGGACCCATATTACCCAAAACACTGAAAATTTATTCTGTCAGGTGGCCGGGTCTGCCGATTTAGTGAACTTAATCAAAGGGCGTATAGCCGGCAAGTGTAAACATTATCAGGCCTTGATATCCAATATCCAGGAATCGATCCTATCGATCATGAATGAAGTAGACGAAAGCTTTCGGCTTTTTTCTAAAGCTTTAAACACCATAGACGACAATGCTTGTTATATTTCAAAGGAAATTGAAAAAATTTCCTGTTCTATTCAATTAAACGATATTATCAAACAACAACTTGAACATGCCCATATGGTCATAGACGGGATAGGGGGGCAGCTTAAAAACTCAAACAGCCTCAAGGCCGCGCAATTTCCCACGCTTTTCCAGGAAACGAATAAAACTTTATCAGAACAGATGGCCAAACTAAAAAAGATGGCCCCGGAAATGGATCAAGCAGGTAAACACCTTCGGGAAAAGCTTATAGAAATAGCCGGAAAACCGGAGAGGGAAAATGAAGCCATTTCTGTTTTAAAGGAAAACACCCCCAAAATTGAAAAACCGGACCAACTGGAAAATGAAATTGCCCGCCTTGCCTCGATTCTTCATCAGGGACAAGATTTAGACCAAGAAATATCTCAAGCCCTGGTACCTGTTACCCGGTCCGCAATCCAAACTGAAGAATATATGAATGAGATGGAGAAAGTAGGATACAATTTTAATATCCTTGCTCTCAACGCCGTGATTAAGGCCACTAACAATTTTGAATCCGGCAAAAATTTCGCGGCATTAGCAGAAGAGATCCGTCGGCAAGCTAAACTTTCCGGGGAGCTGTGCAGGAAAGCTTGCCTGGAATCATCCACTTTAGTGAATAATAACAAGGCCCTTGAGAACATCCTGGGTCTTATGGGCGAAGAAAAGGGCAAGGTCATATCGATTGTGAGCCAAACCTTTCAAAACATCACCGGGCTTCGTTCCCTAAACCGGGAAAGCATCCGAACCATCCATTTGTTAAGGGAGCAAAATACCCGGCTTGCCTCAGAGTTCATGGCGACAACACAAGATATTCAAGCGGATAATTTTTTCCAAACGAAGCTTTCACAAAGCCTGAAGGAACTAGAGGCAATTCAAAATGAGCTGCAGGCATTTTTTCAGGCTGCCCCAAAATCCAAACGGAAGGCCCAAGACACAGGCATGGAATCTTTACTGAAGTGCGGATGGCAATCGCACCAAGAGTGTAAAGGCAAAAGAGAGCTTGACTGCGAGACAGACAAAACAAGCTGCGATATAAGGGAGCAGTTATGATGAATAAGATAAAAAAACAGATAAGCAAAAAAAATTATTTAATGAAGAATCATTTAATATTGTCAGGATTTGGGGCGGGAATTTTATATTGGTTTTGGGAAGCCTTTATTCATTTTATTATATTCAATGGAAAAAACTTTTCTCAGCAGGTATTCTACCCAACTGCGCATGAAATCTGGATGCGCTTGGCAGTTGGTGGTATTTTTATTTTATTCGGATTTTATGCCCAATCTTCTATTAACAAGCAAAAAAAGATGAAAAAGACCTTGCAGAAGGCTAATGAAGAATTGGAGATGAGAGTGAGAGCACGGACTGCCGAGGTGATTACAATTAATAAGGGCCTCCAACAGGAAGTGAAGCAAAAGGAAGAGATCCAAAAACAGATAGAGTTTATTTTGGGTGTTACTGCGACGGGGGTAGATATTATTGATGCTGAATATAATATTCGCTATATTGATACGAAATGGCAAGAAGTATATGGCGCTCCCAAAGGAAGGAAGTGCTATGAATATTTTATGGACCGAACAAAACCCTGCTCTGGCTGTGGAATCATAACAGCATTAGAAACAAAAAAAACTACCATACATGAAACAATTCTGGTCAAGGAAAACAACCGGCCTATACAAATTACCTCCATGCCTTTCCAGGATGAGAATGGTGAATGGTTTGTTGCGGAAGGCAAGGTTGACATCAGTGAACGAAAACGAATAGAAAATGAATTACTAAAAGCAAAAATAGAAGCAGAGGCGGCAAACAGGGCCAAAAGTGAATTTTTAGCTAATATGTCCCATGAGATCCGCACCCCAATGAACGGCATTATCGGTATGACCACGCTGCTCTTAGATACTGACCTCACCAGGGAACAACGTGAATACCTGGAAATGACTATAAGCTCGGCTGACACCTTATTAAACCTTATCAATGATATTTTGGATTTTTCTAAAATAGAAGCCGGGCATCTGGATCTGGAAGAGATTGATTTTGACTTTCGAGCTACCATAGAGGCAGTTGCTGATATATTGGCCTTAAAAGCATTCAACAAGGGAATAGAGTTTGTTTGTTATATCAAACCCGAGATCCCTGACTCTCTTATAGGAGACCCGGGCAGATTACGCCAAATAATTATTAACTTGACGGCTAATGCCCTTAAGTTTACCAGCGCTGGTGAGATATCAATCTTATGTGAGCTTGAAACTAAAGACAAAGAGTCTGTTTTGCTTCATTTCAGCATTTCCGATACAGGGATCGGCATTCCCAAAGATAAGCTTGAGATTATCTTTAACAGTTTTCAACAAGCAGATAGTTCCAGTACGCGAAAGTATGGGGGAACCGGGTTGGGATTGGCTATCTGCAGGCAGTTATCAGAGATGATGGGGGGCGGAATTTGGGTAAAAAGCGAGGTAGACAGGGGCAGCACATTTCATTTTACAGCAAGATTCGGCCTTGGCACACCAAAGAGACACCCTGTGTGGGCGACTAAACCCGTTGAGCTTAAAGATCTGCGGGTCCTGATTGTAGATGATAATGCCGCCAATCGGATGATCCTGAAAAATACGGTTTCCTGTTGGGGTCTTTTACCTCGGGAAGCAGAGGATGGAAAAAGCGCCTTAAGGGAGATGGAAAAAGCCCTGAAAAATGCCGATCCGTATCGGCTCCTGCTTTTAGATGTACAAATGCCGGGTATGGATGGCTTTGAGGTAAGTCAACTTATTAAAAAGAACCCACTCTTGTCTGAGATTAAGATTATTTTGCTTACCTCTGCCGGTCGAAGAGGAGATGGCGCCCGGTGTAAAAAATTAGGGATTTCAGGTTATCTTACCAAACCGATCAAGCAGGCAGAGCTTTTTAAAATAATCATGAGTGTCCTGGTTGAGAGAACAGCGGATGATATTTTAACAGAATCCCGATTCATTACCAGGCATACCATTCGGGAAGAGTGGCCAAAACAAACACTAAAGATTCTGTTGGCTGAAGACAATCTTATTAATCAGAAATTTACCATTAAGCTATTGGAGAACATGGGGCATTCGGCGCTGCCGGCAAAAAATGGGCAAGAGGCCTTAAATGTGCTCGAAAACCATCCTGTGGATTTAGTTTTGATGGATGTCCAGATGCCTGATATGGATGGATTTGAGGCTACCGGAATTATCCGTGAAAGGGAAAAATCTTCCGGCGCACATCTTCCTATTATTGCTATGACTGCCTATGCCTTAAAGGGAGATCGGGAAAAGTGTCTTGAGGCCGGTATGGACGCCTATATCTCAAAACCTATAAAGATCCCTGAATTAATTGAGGTTATCCGGCAAGCAGCTCTTGAAAAAGTTGACCAAAAAAATAAGATAAACCCTGTGGATGTCCCGTCTTCCGCAGCCGAGCCAAAAATCGACCTTGATAGTATTCTTGAGCTATTTAATGCTGATTTGGAATGGTTTAAAGAAATTTTTGAATTATTCGTTGAAAAATATTCAGACCGGATAGAAGAAATTAAAACGGCGATATTAGAAAATGACG
Organism: Pseudomonadota bacterium; assembly: GCA_030605265.1. GTDB lineage: Bacteria > SZUA-182 > SZUA-182 > DTGQ01 > DTGQ01 > JAUWIR01. The sequence goes on from JAUWIR010000109.1 coordinate 5,433, forward strand.
GCAAAAAATTAGAAAGAACTGCTCACAATTTTAAAAGTTCAGTATCTTTGTTTAAGGTTTCTAATATTATTGAATTGGTCTTAAAATTAGAATTAATGGGCAAGGAAGAAAAATTGCAGGACGCAAAACAAACACTATCCAAACTCGAATCTTTAATTAAGGCCTTTGTTGCTGCTGTGCAAAATGCTCTTCAAAACGCCTTAAATAAAAAAGAAGGATCTCTCATCCATGCCTGATAAAGATGTATATAACCGCTACCTCAGTAGCTTACTATTTTATGAGGTTTTGGGCCACTAACTTAAAGCGGGACGATCCTCTTGAAATTGTAACCACGAAACACACGAAACACACGAAAATGACATATAGAGAAAAAGATCCTATACAAGTAACCATTCAGTCCTCCGCCCTGCCGGCATTAAGATTTTTCAGGTTTCAGGTGTCAGGTCTTGCAAAATTTATAGAAAATTTTTGTGTATTTCGTGTGGTTCGTGGTTAAAAAATGAAAGGTCCTCTTAGAGTGTCCCTGCTTAAGTTGGTAGCCACATTTTGTAACCTACTGATTTTATAAAACCGGTTTCAACCCTTAATTAAAAATATCTGTAATACCGCCGGTAATATGCCGAAAATATAAATAAGGGCTAAATAAAGCCTGCTCTTTTATATCAAAATAGTGAAGGGGGGCAAGTTTAATGTTAAAGAAGGCTGGTATTTTGTTGTTAATTATATTTTTAGGGGCCGGCGCTATTTTTACTACTTTTGGCTGTGCTCAAAGGGAGAAGGAACTGGTTGTTTATGCCGCTTATGGGCTGAAAAGATCAATGGATGATATTAAAAAAGCCTTTGAGAAAAAACATAGGATAGCCATAAAGATAATCTATGCCGGCTCAGGTAATCTTCTAATGGCATTACAAGCAACCAGAGGAGGAGATATTTTTTTTCCCAGCTCAAGCGACTATATAGAAGAGGCAGGCGACCTGGTAAGCCGGCATCGATATGTTGCTTTACATAGGCCGATAGTTAGTATCCATAAGGACAATCCAAAAGATATTCAATCCTTTGCTGATTTGGCCGAGCCCGGGATAAGGATCGGTCTGGCCAATAAAGATATGAGCGCCATGGGCAAAATAAGCCACAAGATAATAGCCGAATCTGCGCTTAAAGAGACACTAAAAAAAAATACGATTATAAAAATCTCAAGAGTAGATGCCTTAATCAATCTCCTTAATAAAAAGGAATTAGATGCCGCTGTAATTTGGGAGAATATGCTGCAATGGCCCGAAGCTAAAAATCTCAAAGGCATTAGCATCCCTTCTGATATAAATGAAGTAAAGGAAATTCAGGTGGCTGTCCTGTCCTGCTCGGAAAATAAAAAATCCGCCGGATTATTTGCCGATTTTGTGACCTCGGAAGGAAGGGTCATATTTGCCAAATATGGGTTTGGCCAAAAACCTTGAAATGGATGAGGAGAAAAGCAAATGAAAATAAAGTATAAACTTTTAAGCGGATTTATAGTCCTATCCTTGCTCATATTGGCCTTCGGCTATATCAGCCTGAATATTCAAGACAATATTGCCGGGAGTTTTCAGACAGCGGGAGGAGAATTACTGCCGGGCACTATTGCCCTGGCTAAGATGAAAGCGGAATTATACCGTACCCTATGCTTGAGTTCAAGATATATCGACAGCGGGTCCGATGAAGATAGGATTGAGCTGGAAAAGTCCCTGGCAAGTATGGGCAAGTACAAAACAATACACCACTATTACCATTATCATGAGGACCTTGAGCATTTAGAAAGAACTGACAAAGTTGTACAAATCGTTACCCTTTTTGTTATAAAACTTATTTTGCTGAAAGAAAAAGGGGGTAGCTTGGAAGATTTGCATATCTTAAAGTCCCGGATGAACGAGACAATGGAAAGTTTTACCCTTTTAATTAATTCGGATGTTGAGCAGCACATTAAGGAGGCAGAGGACAGTGTCAAGAAAATAAAAGGGAAGGCTGCCGGCTTCAGAAAAATAACAATGGTTACAAGCCTGGCAATATTGTTTTTGGCCGTGATGTTAAGCTTTTTTATAGCTCAGTTAATCTCAAAGCCGATTGTTAAATTAAAAGAGACAACTAAAAAAATTGCTAAAGGCGATTTAGATGTCTACATAGAGGTTGAATCTAAAGATGAGATTGGAGAGCTGGCCAATTCATTTAATAAGATGATAAAGGACCTTAAAAAGACCACTTTTTCCCTTGATTATGTGGATAACATTTTTAACAGCGCCGGTGATGCCTTGCGCATTATTGATCTTGATTTTAAGGTGCTCAAGGTTAATAAGGTTATGGCCGAGCTTATAAATTTAACGCAGGCTGAGGCAACAGGGGGAATGTGTTATCAACAGTTCTGCGGAGAATTCTGTTATACTGAAAATTGCACCTTAAAGAGAATCAAGAAAATATTCCGGCAAAGAAGAGAAAAAAAGATTGAGGCTGATGTCTTCAAGGAGACGTCTGAGGGCAGGAAGTTTTTTCATCTTTCAGCTACCCCTCTTTTAAAAGATAACAAGCTTATAGGGGTTATTGAGTCAATTATTGATATTAGCCATCGCAAGAATCTGGAGGATAACTTGCAAAAAGCCAAGGAAGATGCTGAGTCAGCCAATAAGGCCAAAAGCGAGTTTTTGGCCAATATGTCCCATGAGATCAGGACCCCTATGAACGGCATTATGGGCATGACCGAGTTGACCTTAAACACCGAATTGACCGGGGAGCAGCGCGAGTATCTGCAAATGGTTAAAATGTCGGCAGACTCCCTTTTGAATATAATCAACGATATTTTGGACTTTTCCAAGATAGAAGCCAAATGCCTTGATCTGGAAAAAATTGATTTTGATTTTTGGCCTGCCGTAGAATCGGTTGTTGATCTTATGGCGCTTAAATTCTTCAATAAGGGAATAGAATTTTCCTATTATATCAAGCCCGATATTCCTAACGCTTTAACCGGAGACCCGGGCAGATTACGTCAAATACTTATCAATCTGCTGGCAAACACCCTTAAATTTACTGAAAGGGGCGAGGTATGTATCGAGGTCGAGCTGGAGAGTAAGGCCCGGGAATCGGTCCTTCTTCATTTTATAGTCTCGGACACAGGCATTGGCATTCATGCCGATAAACGGGAGGTCATTTTTCAAAGCTTCTCTCAGGCAGACGGCTCTACTACCAGAAAATACGGGGGAACAGGTTTAGGCCTGACCATCTGCAAACAATTAACAGGAAGGATGGGGGGCAGGATCTGGGTGGAAAGTGTGCCGGGACGGGGCAGCAAATTTCATTTTACGGCCGGATTCGGCCTGCATACAGGAAAAGAGAAGCCGGCATGGACCTCAAAGCCCGTTGACCTTCAAGGGCTTAGAGTTTTGGTTGTGGACGACAACCAGACCAATCGGATAATTTTAAAGAAAATGCTTTCCTATTGGGGATTTTTGCCACAAGAGGCGAAAGATGGGAAAGAGGCCTTAAGGCAGTTGGAAAAAGCACCGCTGGACGGCAATTCTTACCCTTTGGTCCTTTTAGATTTCCAAATGCCCGGCCTGGATGGGTTTGAGGTAAGTGCGCTTATCAAAAAACACAATCTATTATCCGGGACAAAAATTATTCTGCTTACTTCTGCGGGCCAAAGGGGAGACGCCGCCCGGTGTAAGAAGGTGGGGATTTCCGGTTATCTTCCCAAACCGGTCAAGCAGGCGGAGCTTTTTAAAATGATCACTGATGTATTGGGCCAGGGGCCGGCAGATGATACCTTAAGCCGGTCCAGTCTCATTACCAGACACACCATGCTGGAAGACAGGCCAAAACAAAGGCTAAAGATCCTGTTGGCTGAGGATAATCTTATCAACCAGAAATTCACTGTAAAATTATTGGAAAATCAAGGACACTCAGTGCTGGTGGCCGGCAACGGGCAGGAGGCCTTGAAACTGCTTGACGATCATGCAGTTGATCTGGTATTTATGGATGTGCAGATGCCTGGTATGGACGGCTATGAGGCCACCAGGATTATCCGCCGCCAAGAAAAGGCCTCCGGCGCACACCTTCCCATTTTAGCCATGACTGCTCACGCCTTAAAGGGAGATAAAGAAAAATGTCTTGAGGCCGGTATGGATGGGTATATCTCCAAGCCTGTTCACATTCCTGAATTAATGGAAGCAATTTATCAAATTGTGCCGCAGGGGGGCGGGCCAAAGAATGAAAACATACCAAAAGATACATCCCCTGCAGTGACGGAGGCAGTCATTGACCTTGGCGACATTCTAAAGCATTTTAACGGGGACTTTGCCTGGTTCAAACAGATCTTTGAATTATTTGTGGAAAAATCCCCGAAGGATATAGAGGCCCTACGAAAGGCCATCTTAAATAATGACGGTAAAGGACTTCAGAAAGCAGCTCACCATTTCAAAAGTTCCATATCCTTATTTAGGGTTTCCAGCATCATTGATTTGGTGATTACATTAGAATCAATGGGCAGGGAAGAAAAATTACAGGAAGCAAAACTTACGCTATCTAAGCTTGAGTCTTTAATGAGCAAATTTGTAAA
>JAUWIR010000001.1 GCA_030605265.1 Pseudomonadota bacterium
ATGTATTTCCTGCTCTACACATTATTTGGATGTAACTTTTAAAAAATAAGGGGAAAAATATCATGGAAAAAAAAATCGCTATCGGCATTGGAAATTACCTTAGGCAAGATGATGGAATCGGCCCTCGAGTAATTGAAGAAATCGGCTTGCGAAATCTAAACATCGGGTTTGATATTGAAGATATTGCTACAGACGGGCTCAGGCTTTTTAAACATTTTACTCCGAAAACAGAGAAAATCGTCATTATTGACTCAGCTTACATGGGCCAAAAACCGGGGAACTATAATGCTCTTTGCCCCACATGCAGTGACTTCCAAGAAAACCCTGACCCAAATCAGTAAATAGTAATTGAAATTAATGAATAATTCAGGTTATGATAACTCTTCCTTTCTATTTGGTGTGCAATTATATTTTCAGTTTACAATTATTCCATGCTCTAAAAATTTTAGGAGATTTAATTTTCTTCGAAGTATATATTTACAAGGGAGTTTTAAAACTTGAAAATCAAGGTTATTGGAAACAGCATGGCAGGGCTGTTTCTAAACGGGAAAGTATTTAAGGTTCATATAAACTCGGCGGACTTTGACCTAGAGATTGGAAGGGTAATCATTTTAAAAAAGGAGGGAATTCAAGGCTATTCTTTCAGGCAAGCAAAATCGGCCTTCAGAGCTGGGGAAAAAGAAGGAAGAAAAATCCCCGAGCTAATGGAACATTTTTTATTAATACATAGGATTGTAGCCAAATTTAACCTGCAAGGTCGACTTTGCTTATGGGAAAAGGGTGATAACGACCGCTTTCCCAAGGCATGTAAGCTGGAAAATGTTTTAGGGATAGTTACTGATATTGAAGATCATCCAGAGCTTATTACAAAATTGCAGCCTGATTTATGGAGAAAAAGAAATCGAAAATTATTAAAATTTTATAATATAGTTGGGAAAATATTTGTGGTGATAGAGGGGAGGGAAGGGAATAAAAGGCGGGGATTATTGCAGAAGATACAACAAAAAGGTTTTTGGTCTATATTTTATTTTGTTTGTTCCTTGTTTGACTTGAAGGGCAAATAGCCTGCCAAAAATCCTTATTTTTTTGAAATTTTAATTCATAAAAAGATACTTCATTAATAAAATCCAGGCTGCTTTGAAATACTCGCTTAGTTAAAAAAGGCTCGCGGGCAAAATATAAAACATTTTCCATCAACCTGCACAAAGATTCTTTTTTCGACAGCCTCCTTAAGTCTAATCCGGCGCTTTGCTTTAGTTGATAAATCCCTTGAATAGGAGAATAAAAATTTCCTCCTTTTATTTCCTGCTCCCCCCAAAAAGGAGTGCTGTAAAGAAGGTAGCGATTTTCAACCTTTCTGATCAGTGAAATTTCATCACTTAAGACTGTATATTTGGTTGAATGCCTGGCAATGGTAGATTTTCCCGCTCCGGATTTGCCCATAAAAATGTAACCAAGCCCATCCTTTACTACAGAGGCGGCATGCAGTAAGAAGCCTCCTTCCTGAACCAAAATGAGAGAATAAAGAATTCGTAAAAAAGAATCAAAACTATAAATAGCTGCTCGGTTGATAACCTGGGCAACCCGGCTGTTTAGATTAACCTCTCCTTCAAGGTCAGGCCTTCGAATAAAAAATCGATCGTCCCGGTAAGTCACATCTATCCATAACTCTTCATCGAGCGCCTGTTTTCGATTGCCCTCCTCGAATTGGCGTACATTCATATTTAGTTGCATGATGAGACGATCACGGCATGGAGTGTTTACACCCCTTTCATCTGACGGCACATACCGGCAAGAAGCAGTAAAGGGTTGATACTTCTCCATGATAAGTTGCATAAATGATGAATCGGCGGATCCTATGGAAATAGGGATACCGCCGATTTGTAATTGAATTGTATAAGAATTTTCATTTTTTTTATGCGGGGTTTCAGCCTCTATGCCTTTGTGCCTCTGTGCCTCTGTGTTTTCTTTTAACTTGAAATTATTCATATGAATCTATTTTAAAAGCATTAGAATTTTCATTTTATTTATGCTGCCTATCAGCTTAATTTAAAAGCATTGGAATTTTCGGCATCCATCATTAGTCAGTTTATACTCTTTTAATTCACCATGAAGAACATGAAGAGCATGAAGGTTTATTTATTCCTTCTTTTCCTTCATGTCCTTCATGGTAAAAAAATAAAAAGCAAAAAAATACCAGATTTCTTTCGGAAATAAAATAAAAGTGTATACTACTTTTCGTTCTTTATGAAAGATGCCGAATTTTCATTTTATTTATGCTGCTCATCAGCTTATCAGCTTAATTTAACTTACACCATGTAATCCTCTTGGGAAAGCATATTTTATACAGGCATCTCCCTTACAGCAAGACAGGGCAAGGGTTTCGAAAACCTCTTCGGAAACAACCTTCGGCTTTTCATATAGTTTCTTAGTCTTGACAATTTTTTTCTCTATTTTCTTCTTTTCCATGTCTTTTATCCTCCTATTAATGTTTTATTTCCTTTTGCCTTAGCCAGCCAGCAAGCGGCGCTGGAATGACCCAACAAGTCGCCGTCTTCAAGATAAGCTAAACCGGGGCATCGAGCACACCAGGATAAATAATCACAATTTTTACAACCATGAACATTCTTCATCCGCATTTGGCGAATGTTTAGCATATCCGGTGAATTGTGCCAGATCCAGTTAAAATCGTGATCTCTCAGATTGCCGGAATTAATGGGCAGTTGCACACAAGGATTGACCTCGCCTTCAGGGGAAATATAACAAATATTATGGCCGGCGCTACAAAGGACGTCATCGTATATTTCAGTTATTAAACAAGAAATATTTTCCGGCCTTTCACCTTTTTCTCCACCATAAAAAACCGGATCTTGCAAAACCATTTGCAAATCTTCCTGTGCTATGCGGTAATTAAGAGTATCTTTATTTCCATCATCCCGCATTGTAATCACCGGATCAAAGGCGCAGCCGGCCCCAAGATCAGTGGCTAAATCATACACTTTACGATATTCCTTAATATTTTGTCGCATGACGGGACATTTTATCTTTACTGAAATCCCTTTTTCCCGCATTTGCCGAATATTTTTTACAGTCTTTTCCCAGGATCCGGGAACGCCGGTAATGCCATCGTGTATCTTGGCATTGGCAGCATATAAACTCACGTGTACCTCTTGAAGATGCAGCTTCTGAAAGGCATCTATTTCCTTTGTCCCCAACAGGGTCCCATTAGTAAAAACCTTCACTGCAAAATCAAGCGTGCGAGCATAGCGGATAATATCTATTAAATCCTCTCGCAACAAGACTTCTCCACCGGATAGGGTCAAGACCAAGCAGCCTGCTTCGGCCAATTGCTCTAAAATCCGATTAATTTCCTCTAAATTTAATTCATGATCAGGAGTTTTACCTATCCTCCTCTCTCCATCCCTTTTTTCAACACAACAATGAATACATCGAAGATTACATCTCCTAGTCAAATTAATCTGGACGGCAAAGGGGATTTTTTTCTCCATGGTATGGGCTAAGATATCCATTTGCTTTGATTAATCCTTTTCTTCTGTCCTATTATCTTGCAGAATCAGCATTCCCTTTGACAATAACTCCTTCACAAAAGCCTGGCAATCCGTCCTGATTTTTTCATAGTCAACCATTTTATGCTCGTCATGGATAATTGCGGCCATATCTTCAATACTTCTTACTCCATCACTTAACTCCCAAATCATTGATCCAATTTCATTGAGGGTATGCAGGGTATTGTCTTCCAAGGTCATGATCACTGCCTGGCCGTCAATTATCCTTGATGCTGTTTTTTCATTTCTATTTATGTACTTATTATCAATCATAAAGAAATCCCCCCTTATTTTCTGTGCATTGCAGCCTCATGATCATTCCTGTTAAAACCACGGCAACAAAGGTATTAGCCATAAAGTGAAAATTAAAATCTACCAAGCAATGGATTGAGATAGCTATTAGGCCTCCCATAATTCCCAGCACTAAACTTCGCAATGTCCTGCTGGGCGCAGTCAAATAACACTTTATACTTTCCTTGAAAATTACTATCATCATCCAAAGAATAAGCAGAAAAGATACCATTCCCCACTCTGACATCAATTGCAAATATTCATTATGCGCATAAGTATCTCTAATTTTTTTCTTCAAGTATTTTTCATATACATAGGGAAATGTTCCCGGGCCAGTGCCAAGAACCGGATAATCATGAATAAGGTCAAGGGTTGCTTGCCAAATTGGCACCCTGCCATTGAATGATTCTATTTCTTTTCTCCTTTTTTGAACAAAAAAGGAACTTAGTTGATGATGCACATTATTAAAGCCAAATCCAGTAATAAATAGAAGACACACTAATGCTATTAATAATATCGGAACGAAACTCTTGCCGAGATGTTGAAATCTATATTTTTTCAAATACATTAATCCCAGTACCATTAAGGCACAAAGTAAAGAAATCCAACCTCCTCTTGAAAGTGTCAGGACAAAGGCTACGAGCATCATGCAAAGGCCATAGGCAAGAAAAACCTTCTTACCAATATCCATTTCCAAAATTAAAAGAACTATTGCTATTGGGATAATCATCATCAGGAAAGCGGCCAGATGGTTCGAGTTTGCAAAGGTAGAGGCAAGTTCGTAGCCCAGTCTTCCTTGTGAAGCCCCCAAATATTTAATCAATCCCCAAACAGACAGAAAGGCCCCTACAGCCATTAGACTGGAGACTAATAGAAAGAGCTGATTTTTTGTTCGTAATTTATTTACCACTGCATAATATACGATAATGTAATCAATAAGTTTCCAAAAGGCGCCAAAGCTTACAGCAGGCTTTATGGAAAATATGGAAGCAAGGAGAGTTAAACCCACAAAAACCACAATAGGATAATCCAGGGGAGTAGATATAAAATGGCTTTTTTTCTCTACCAGTATCTCCCCAATCCATAATGATAAAAGAATTAAAACCAGGGTATGAACAACACATACGGCCAGCCCTTTTTCTGTTCCTTTTGCTAATGGAGTGAAAAAGAGGATGCTGATCAGCAGACAGAAAATAAGATTATCGATCTTTTTCAACCGGCTTTCTCTTTGGTTATCTACTATGAATGGCCAAGAATTTAACTTTTTATTTTAATCAAGAGCATGAAGTCTGATGAAATCTTCATGTCATTCATGCCCTTCATGGTAATTCCTAAAATTTTAAAGTTTAAAACTGAGCAATTTTTTATATGCCTTGAACGTTCAGGAATTTTCATTTTTTTTATGCGGAGTTCCAGCCTTTGTGCCTCTGTGCCTTTGTGCCTCTGTGCCTTCTTTTAACTTGAGGTCTTTTTAAAAGTCGAACAATTGAAAAAAATGGGTTTAATATATACAGAAAATACACCATCCCTGAACTCGGATTAATCGAATATCGATAAGCGATAGCTTCACTAGAAGGGAAAAGTGTCCTCAATGCAGATTTCACTATCTGACTAAATCGATCATTCAAAAGGAGAATAAGAAAAAACTGCCTTAAGTCTGCACTATACGTGCCTCGAATAATTTCTTTTTTGCCTAGAAATTTTTTTAACATCTCAATCCTTTTCATTCGTTCAAACGGCAGAGTTACTCTCAGAAATTGGCCATTATGGTTAAAAAATCTATTAACCATGAATAGGGCAAAAGAAAAATTACTCCAAAGGCCTATTTTTTTAAGAGACTTTTCAACATAAAGCCAATCCATCCTCTCTTGATTCAGGACGAGAAATTGATAAAGATCCAGGAATTGTTTTAAATGTATATACTTAGAAGCATGGAGGTCTATGATTAAATATAATAATGAATCCTCAATAGAAAAGGAACGAAATCTTTCTCCTTTGAGCTGAATCTCTCTGGCGTTACGCCACCATTGCTTTAAAGGGATATGGTAATCTCTTGGTCTGGCTAAGCCCCAATGTAAATCAACGGAAACTCTCATTCCTCTGGGGAGTCGTTTATAAAATTGAAGGTTCCAGCTGTTTTCCGGGGAATGGTCAGTATCAATATAAGGCACTGGTTCATAGTTTTGGCTTTTGAGTAAATTTTTAGCTGAATCCAGCTCCTCTAATTTCACTAAAAAATCAAGATCATTAAAAGACCGTAATTTTTCATCTGGGTATAATTGCCTAGCCCGGTATATTCCTTTAAGAGATATAACATCAATTCCTTTTTTGAAAAATTGAGCCATTAAATGATCAAATTCGGAGGATAGAATAATAATTCTGGCCAGATGACTGTGCCATAATTTCTGGAACCTTGATATTACCTCCCTGGGCGTGTTTAACCAATTTAATCTATTCACTGCATTATAGAGAAGAGGAAAAACATCGTGGAAAAGGGCAAGCTTGATTAAATAATTCCAGTTAACTTTTTCCCGACTCAGAATATCCTTAATATGTCGGTTGGTATCATCTTCCTCATCGGGCGTAATTTGTGGCGTAATTAAGGCAAGGAAAAGCCTTTCTTCAAGGGTAAGATCCAAAAGTTTATTCATTGGATTAGGTAAGTATTTTTTGGTAAGCGTTTAACAATTTGGGCAGTTCGTACTCCCAATTGAGTTTTTTTTGTATTCTGTGCCAGCCAAATTCTCCCATCATCTTGCGCTTTTTAGGATCATCTAAAAGCTGGAGTATCTTTTCTGCAAAGTCAATCTCATTATTTTTTTTCGCATAGAGTGATGACTGCCGCGCTGAAAACCGACCTTCTGTCAAATCATATTGTACAATTGGTTTTCCCATGGCCATATATTCCATAATCTTATTCATGGTTGATTTGTCATTCATTTCATTGGCTACGTCGGGGTTTACACATACATGGCTCGAGCAAAGGGCAGACAGTAAATCTTTATCTGGAACACGGCCTGTAAAGGTAACATACTCCTCCACCCCTAGTTTTAGCGCGTAGGTTTTCATATTCTCAAGTTCTGTTCCTCCACCTATCAAAACAAACTGGATGTCCTGCCGCCTTTTTTCATACACTATATAACTTACCATTCGCAACAAGTGATCAAGCCCCTCCTGTTTTCCCATAACTCCTACATAACCCACCAGAAAGTTTCTTCCTTTTTTCAACTCAAGCCTAGGGGGGACCTTATTAAGCCGCTTTAAATTCGGCCCGGACCTAACCACAAAAACCTTATCCGGGTCCATACCTCCTCGCTTAATGGCAATCTGCTTGTATGATTCATTGGTGGCAATAGAAACATCTGCAGCCCAGAAAGTCCATCGCTCCCAAAAAAGCATCACCCTATAGAAGAAGCCTTTGCGACCAAATTTGGCGATATACAACTCCGGATTAATATCATGATGATCAAAGAGAAATTTTTTTCGAAAGAACCATTTATAGAACAACCCAATGATAAAAATATTATCCGGGGGATTACAGGCATGAATTACATCAAAGCCTCGTTCTCGCAGCACCTTAAAAGAAAGTCTAAACTGCCAATATAGTGCTGCTGAATATTCCCTCAAATAACCTAATAGCCCTGAACCTTCTGCAGGAAGTTCATGTCTATAGATGGAGATCCCATTAATATCCTCACGATACAATTCATATCCTTTACCTGTAGGGCAGATGATTGAGACCCTCATGCCGGCACCCCGCAATGACGTGGCTTCCTGCCATACACGACGATCGAAAGGACAAGGTAAGTTTTCCACAATGATGAGGACTGATGATTTCACCAACAGATACCCTCATACTCAGCTTCTGTTTCTATTGATTCTGCAATTCTAACCAAATCAATCACATGCTGATCAGGCGTAAGTTCCTTAAAAATATTAACAAATTCGTCTGATTTATTACCAATCACCAAAACCTCTGAGTGGTAAATAATTTCTTCTAAATTGTTCATCATCAATTTTGAAATATGGGGAATGCGATTTTCGATAAAATCTTTATTCGCACCCCGCAATCGTGCCAAATTCACGTTACGATCATAGATTTTTAAGTCATAACCTTTGCCTAAAAGCGTCTCGATTAATTCAACCATTGGGGATTCCCGCAAATCATCTGTGCCTGCTTTAAAGGCAAAGCCTAGTACCCCAATTCTTTTCTTCCCCTTGGCCATAATCAATCGCAACCCTTGTTCTAGTTGGCTTTTATTGGATTGGAAAATAGCATTTAACACAGGCACATCCACATCAATGGAACGTGCCTTATAGATCAAAGCACGTAAATCTTTTGGAAGACAAGAACCGCCAAATGAAAAACCCGGTTTTAAATAATATGGTGAAAGATTCAGTTTTGTATCCTGACAGAAAATCGACATTACCTCGTGAGAATCAATTCCAAGCGCTTTGCAAATTTTGCCTACCTCATTTCCGAAAGTAATTTTTAATGCGTGGAATACATTATCTGTATATTTCGCCATTTCAGCAGTTCGAATAGAAGTGCGAAACATTGGTGCATTGATTCCTTTGTAAAGGGTAGCCAACAGATCTCCATCTTTCTTATATAATTCACCTATTACTGTCTTTGGAGGATTATAAAAGTCATATACTGCGGTTGATTCCCGCAGGAATTCGGGATTAACAGCCAATCCAAAGTCTTGGCCGGCTTTTTTCCCTGAGGCCTCCTCTAAAGTTGGTTTAATTACATTATCAACTGTTCCAGGGAGCATAGTGGATCTGGCTACTACTACATGATAGATTTCTTTCTCTCTCAACGCTTCTCCAATAGTTCGACTCACTCTTTCTACAAAAGTTAATCGAAGGCTCCCATTTCCATTAGATGGCGTGCCCACACAAATGAAAGACAGATCTGAATTCAAAACTGCATGGGTAGGGTCTGAAGTGGCTTTGATACGTCCGCCATCTACACCAATTTTAATAATTGGTTCTAAATCGCTCTCAATGATCGGAGAACATCCACGATTAATAAGATCCACTTTGACCTGATCTGGATCAACACCAAGCACTGTATGACCTTCCCGGGCTAAACAAGCTGCAGATACAGCGCCTACATAACCTAGTCCAAAAATAGAAATTCGCATGATTTTTCCTCAATAAGTTTATTTAAAGAACGCTAATATACGTAATAAATTCTTGCTTTCCCGAAAAATTACCCCAAAGCCTTAAAGTTGTAGTTTCCTGCTTGTGATTAAAATTGGCAGAATACCAACCCAGGATAGGATCCTCACACCCTCGATAAGTCTCAAATACCAATTTAGGATCAACCTGCAAGGCAAGCTGAACATTTTCCCTAACTATAAATATTTTTTTTTCTTTTTTTATTATTTGGCATGCAGGATGAAGATGAAAAAATAATTCAACAAGAGTTGTCTTTTTTAAACTTAAATAATCATTTAGCACAAAGCAGCCTTCATTTATTAAATAATCCACTTGTCTTATGTGTTTGGCTTTTAGTTTTCTCTGGTAGGCATCATGAGAGGCAATCCATCTAGTGCGATCTGATAAATTTTCCAAGGTGTTTATGGTGATTTTATATGGCCTTCCATACATAAAATCAGCTATTTGTTGCGAAAAATCCAAACCATTAAGTCTAAGTGTATTATGGGCGGAAGTAGCGCGAAAATACCGTCTCCATTTGCCCCCACTGTGATATAAATATGTCCCCGGATCAGTGAATATCTCTTTTCCACCTAAAAACAAAGTAAAGCTTAAAGCATCCAAGTGGCCATGTGCGTAAAGTGGCGCCATGCCAAGGGGGGTGGCATTGCCCACAAATAATACTTCTTTTTCTTTATAGGTGTCACGAATTATTGATAAACCACTATCCTTTAAATAATCACTTTTAATTTGTTTCTTATCTTTCTTTTCTCCCCATGGGAATACATTAAAATTAGTTAGCAGATATGTTTTCAAATCAGGCTTAAAGGAAAGGGGCAGCTTCGGCCGGTTGAATAAAATTGCTCCGCTATTTAGGATAGACGAAAAATTATTCCAATTACCCTGCCCAAAGTTAATTAATACAGCGCTATCTTGATCTCCTATATTAGGAAGATGACCATTTAAGTCCATCAAAGTATAAATAAACTCACATGATTTTTCCAATTTGGTTTTAATTTCTTTCGTATAATCCAAATTAAATTTCTCGCAAACCACCATGAAAAGAAGAAAAAAATCAAAGACAAAGGAAAGGTAAGTTGTGGTATGTTCAAAACTCCCGCCGTCCGGCAATATTTGCCTGGTAATCTCTTTTTCAAGGATCTTTTTGCCAACAAAAAACCACCGATCTGAATTTTTTACATGCGGAAAAAAAACACCGGCCATAAAAAGCCCAAAGCCCTCAGCTAAGGCGTGATTATTAGATGATGAATAAAGGGAGGGATACCTATCAAGATGATAGGCATGTGATGATACAAACTTGTTTATCAGATGCTTAATTTTTTCATTTATCTCATATTCTCGTAAAAAAGATAAGGCCCAAATAAAATTTACCAGTCTTATACCAATCTCTATGCCACTTGTCCAATGTATACCAAAAGGATAAGGGTTATTTTCCATCCAATCAGTAAATAAAAAGATAAGCTTATGCGCGTATTTTTCTTCTCTTGTAATATAATAAGAGGCTCCCAGCGGCACCATAAACAAGAACCTACCTACCTCCCAGGTGAATTTCGGACCACCTATGGTGAGATCTCCTTTGATATTTAGGTCTGACCAAAACTTTATAGGCCAGCGGTTGCCGGACTTGATATCAAGGTGCCAATTAAAATTTTGCCCATAAGATTTTTCAATGTCAAAAATACACAATCTGTTTTCAATTACGGCATCTGCCTGTTTTTTGATTATAGCTATTTCAGAGGGAAATTCCTTCCTCAGAACTAAAGGATCTATGCCCATCGATAATTTAAAGACATTATTAAGATCTAAAGCAAAAGGATCATTAAAAAAATCATAGGTAAAATCTTTATGCTTTATTCTATCCGCCCTTTTTTTAATTTCCTGGTTTATGCGATACGGAATTTCCTGCGGCGGCATTTTGGAAAGGCGATTTAGATACCAGGCAAGGGAATTCATTGAATTATTCAAGAAATTATTCAAGAAAGAAAGGACATGTTTGATAGGTTAACGATGTATTGCAATAATCGACTTGGTAAATCCAAACGACTTTTCTAGGATAATCTGCGAATCAGGAAAAAGCTTTTTCATTTGATTGATTGTAAGCAAATGCCAATCTGGTGATGTCTGTTTAGGCCAGAATTTATTCAGCAAATTGATTACTCTAATCTGTGCTAATCGCGGCAGTAGAATGATAATTGAGGGAAACCAAGTATGACTTTCAATTGGAAAATATTTATAAGGAGTTTGTACGTAATATTTTTTACCCACTCTTTTTATTTCATCTGCAAATAATTTCTGTCTCCTAAGAGCAACAGTGCTAAAATTAAAATTTGATGTGAAAAAATATACTTTTTTTTTCACTACTGTTACATGCTCTATTACTGAAGAACAAAATACTACATCAAAATAAAAATCAGGAAAAGGTAATCGACCATTCTCATTTAACAAAATGGGATTAAAGCCAAATTTAGTTCTTCCTTTTTCTAATAAATTACTATCTATATCTGCTAAATAAATATTCCCCCGAAATGGAATTATCTCTGCTAAATGCGCACCATCCCCCCCGCCTAAATCTAAAATCTTATCATCTGTCGTTGGATTTAAATATTTTCTGAATATTTTTCCGCGATTGGAACGGGCATACTTTGAATATATTTTTTCAATCTTTTTTAACATTTTTAACTGAAAGATTTAATATATGAGTTGTTTGGCTAGAATAAAATTATAATGTGTTATTTCGCTTAATGATTTCGGGAAATGGGTAAGATTTTATTGGTTATTTATTAAAGACACCAACGTGTTTCGTTTAATCGACTCGTGCACCTTAAAAGTGGCTATAGTTGTAGCGTATAAAGAATCAAAAGATATGGGAATCGGTGCGCCCTTCTTAACAGTCTTAATCAGCATTTCCATTTCAGCCTTATGGCCCTTATCTTGATTGAAAGATTTTATGACCTTCTTCTTACCGTTAACCATAGTAGTCAATTTAGTGTAATTATCCAAGACAGTTACTCTATTTTGACAAAATATTTCAATATATTCCTTGGGAAAATAAGGATCACCATTAGCCAGGTAAGCAATAGAGCCAATAGAACCATCCGAAAATTGCAGGGTAATAATAACATTATCCTCAAGAGTAATAATTTTATTACATACAAAACCTGGCCCTATGGGTCAGGTCAAAAACAAAGGCTATGCCGGTTTTTTGTTATACAAAATCACAGCGATTTCTTTATAATATTATTTTTTTAAATGTAAACACTTACCAATGATCTATATTGCAATCATATCTGTTCCCACGGAGGGAATGATTTAGATTTATAGTCTCCCTTATAGGGAGCAACCTCTAAACCTGGCCTTATAGGTCAGGTTGTTAATTATCTGTTTTAATGCCCTGAGCAAAGACATTTATTGGAAATGCATCAGTTAAATATTGAAAGGTATCGATAAAATGACAAACTTCACCTACAATACGACCGCCTCCAATATTTTTATCCTGATACCAATCGTTCTTATCCTTTGAAACCTGCATTTACACGATAATGCATAATCATTGGTTCACTGCGTTTCGCAAAGAGCAGCTTCATCCTTTTAATTAGCGGTGCATATCGTCTATTAAAACCAACCATAAGCAATGGCCCTTGGGATATTGTATTACAAAGATGGGAATAGGTGGCCCTTATTGTTTCTAATTTTTTTTCATTAATACAGAGAGGTTTTTCCGTATATACTTTTTTTCCTGCCTTCAGGGCCACCAATACTAATTTACGAGTAGCAATTAAAATTGTATTAATATTTTCATTTCCGAGCAATTCCTTATAATCAGCAGTATTGCGTTTTAAAATATTTATCTCACATATTATTAAAAAGATTGGTTATTTCACGACAAACACCATCGAAATACTCTTTTCTAATTTTCCGCTGGTTGCTAATTTGATGTTTATAATTCTCATTATTTTTAATTATTCTGATGATCCCTGATGCAATAGATTCAGGTGTATTATCGACATAGATCGCACCGCCCCCAAAACTCTCACGTAAGATTTCCCAGGCGGATGTTACAATCGGCATTTCAAGAGATAATGCTTCATACCCCCCCATTTGCATAGTGTAGTCACGAGTTGTAAGAGCAACAACCGCTTTGCATGCCAACAGGAGACTAAGATAATTTTCTCGTGAAAGATAGCCTTCCAATATTATATTTGAAGGTTTATCTTCAAGGAGCTTTTTATTTGCTTTTTTATAGTTACCTGTAATATGAAAATCAATATCCGGGACTAATTTTGCAGCCTGCCACACCTCCTCTAAAGGCTCGTCAAACATGAAAGAAGCAACAACAGCGACACTATTTTCACTCACACTATACAAGGGATATTTTTTTGTAAAATTAATCGGTACATCTCCAATGACAAAAGATCGCCCCCCCCAGGATTCAACTATTCTTTTGTGATATAAGTTTGTGTTAATATTAAAGAATGCTTTTGATGCTATAATACCATAGAAAAATTTAAACCACGCCCACTTTGGATCATTAAAAGCAGCAGAATGAGAATCCAAAACAAATTTAGCCTTAAAAATTTTGGAATATATATAAACAGTTATTATTAGAAATGGGGGTTGGTTCAAGGAAAAAATTATGTCTGGTTTATTTTTGAACAAAGAATAAAAGGTTATAAAAACAGATACGATATATCTTGCAATTTTATTTATAACTTTTCGGTCTGAATCAAAGGGGCAAATAAATATATTTTGTGCTCCAAAGTGTTTAGCAATATTTTCACTTCTTGTACAGCTTTTTTTCCAAGCAATAAATATTTTTTTCATGTATCGACCTTAGCCTTTATCACGAGTTTGTGTCCTCTATCATTCTTTCCAAATACTTTATCCGAAACAACTGTTAATGGGAATAAAATTGGAAAAAAAAATTGAAAAAGTCTTCTGTGTTTTGCTGCCATTCTTAAAACAAGACTTGAGAATAATGTTGTTGTCAAATATTTATATTCTTCGATGCGAAGCCCTGCCTTGTTAAGTTTCTCCGATAATTCATCAACTGTATAGTAATTATGGCCATAATATTTCTTTTTATGGTATTCTAGAAAGTCTTGCGACAAATATTTTAGACTCATGCTATCAACACTCATGGCAAGAACACCCTCATCCCTGATTATCCGACGCATCTCACCCAATGCTTTTATATCCGACGGAAAATGTTCAAGAGCACAAAAACTTACTATTCTGTCCTGGCTGTTTGTTTTAAGTGGTATTTCCTGCGCATCAGCAACAAGAAAAGAAGTATTAGGTTTATGATATTTTAAATTCGCTTGCGTTATTCTTTCACGGTTTAAATCAATCCCAGTAAAAAAAGAACTCTTTCTTGAAATCAAATTTGACCAAAACCCATTGCCGCAGGCAATATCGCACACCGAATTATTATTTATGCAGGCATATTTATTTATCCATAGATATTCGAAAATCCTCGTGTAGCTTAAAATATCTCCTAAATTGATGAATATTTTTATATTAAAAATCGATATTCCCATGGTGTCCTTTTCTTATTATGTTTTTGTTTGATAAATTTACAATATACTCATCAATATTTAATTGGCTATTTATTAATAAACGATCCTCTTCCCGAAAAAATGAGACTTTTTTTATTGAATTAACGGGTGAAAAAAGTGACAATGAATAAAAAGGTAAAAGTGTGTGCGTTTTGTAAATAATAATTTGAGAAGGCGTTAGCTTCGAGTGCTGAAGTGAAACAACGCCCATGTAATTATTTTTTTTTTCTTTTTTATCTATTACTTCAAATGATGTTTGCGACGAAGCAAAATTATGTAGGAAAAATTTATTCTTGAATAATGAGAGGTACTTTTCTTTGTTTTGAACATCACATTCAGGTGACAAATGAAAAGGAATTTCTAATAAATGGTTTCCATTACCTGTGATGAAGTCGGCAATTAAAATATAATGTGATGGTTTTTTATTATAAAAAATTTGCCGTTTATGAATAACTGGAGAATATCCATTATGATATCCTTCAACAAAATCAAAATCACTTGAAAACTGAAAATTTTTTAACCATACTTTGGCAAGTTTTCCATAACCAAAAACACCGTATATTTCAGATTGATTTTTTCTATCAATTAGAACAGTATTATGACCGAATGTGCTTCTTAAATACTCTCTATAATGGTCATTATAATACCCATACCCCCCCGGATCAATAACGATGTCTTTATTATTTATACAAATCTCAACACTTAAAGCATCTGAATGACCATGGTGTGGATAAGGTTTATAACCAATTGGCCCGCAATTGAAGTACAAATAGTTGCCTGAGTCACTTTTTAATATTGCATGGCCTGAATGCTTGAATACTACTGAGTGCCTTTTGTCGGAAAATTCATCCAGCCTCAATTGCTTATAACTTTTCGTATCAAGAAACCAATTAGCGCTTTCCAAATAATTTTCATCAAAACTTACTGCTGTTTTATAAAGATATCCATATACTGGTATAAGTGATCTTGCCTCCCAGTGCTCACGATCATTTGACAGCATCTGATCACCATCGCCTATCATTGGATGCGACCCATCAGGTTTTTGTGAGAACCATATATACTTAAGCATTTTTTTAAATCGCCGTGTGAATTCTTTACTTAAAGCAATATTTGAGCGATGGCATAACATATAAAATTTAAGAAAATGAGTCGAGCAAATTTGATGATAATACATTGACTGTTCCAAATGAATACCTTCTGTTGAAACCTGACAATTCATTTCATATAGTACAATTCGCTTACCTATTTCAAGCCATTTAGCCGCCTGCTTAATTTCGCTAAAATAAAGAGCGGCTGCGAATAGGCCCAATCCCTCTAAAAGCCTATGATTCCCTCCTGGACTCAAATTTACAATAATCCATTCTACTTGGTGAAACCAGTAGGTAAGTTCTCCTGGTTCCCAATTATTTTTATTTATCAGAGGACATATTGCCGTCCAATTTAATATTCTAATTGCTATATCTATTGATTTATCATATTTTTTTACAGTCTCTATCGGATAATACTGAGGTAACTCTTTTACAAGTCTTTTTATAGCTTTTTTGTACCTGCTTTTATTAGTTTGTCTAAAAGCTCTAGCCAAGGTAATGTAAAAATCATGACGGTGAAAGGATCTCACCAGATCAACTGGCCAGTCTTCCCACTGGACAGACTTCAGTTCACACTCAACTTTTCCAAAGTCGTGTACATAATATCTATTATTTAAAATTTCATCTGCAGCCTTCAAAATATCAGGGCTTACATCAGAAAGGTTGCAATCAAAAAAATTCGAGTTAACATAAGAAACCCTATTAATTCCTTGTTCAACTAACAACGTAGGTTCTTTGTTGATAGTAATTGTCAAATACGTGATTTTTTTTATAAGCTTAAGAATACGCAAAAGTATTTTTTTTTTCACTTCGCGCAACCCAACATTTTGCAGTCTTCTTATAAAAGCACAAAAAATTTTTATTTTTTTCGATTTCATCCGTCTAAAAAATTAAACAAACTGGAAAGTCACTTCAATTAAAAATATCGTCGAACAATGAAGGGATATTGGAAATATTAAAAGCTTTTTCTATTTTTTCCCTACCTTTTTGCCCCATCCTTATCCTTAACGCGTCATTTTCGATTAGTCTTTTCAATGCACAAGCAATTTGTTGTGAGTTTTTTTGATCAACAAGAAAACCTTCTTTCCCATTTTCTACTAACTCTGGAATACCAACTGTTTTAGTCGTAACGACAGGGAGTTTCATGGCCATTGCCTCCATTAGTGACACTGGTATACCCTCCCTCATACCAGCAGAAGTCACTATAGAAGGTAAAACAAAAATAGAGGCTTTCAATAGATTTTCCTTAACAACATCTTGCGGTTGACGGCCCATAAACGTCACACAATCAGTCAATTTCAAGGAAATATACTTCTCCATTAATATTTCCTTTTCTCCATCTCCAATAATATCATCGCCTATAATACAGCAATAAAATAAAATATTCGAGTCCCTGAGTATAGAACAAGCTTCTAGAAGATAATAAAACCCTTTTCTGCCTGTGAGTTGTCCAACGGCTAAAACTACTGGCGGGACAATTTTTGTAATGCCACCTGGACAATAAAAGGCATCAATATTAATACCGCAATGAATAATTTTTATTTTCCTATCGAAACTGCGACCATACTTAGAAATTAAGTAATCTTTGTTATACTTAGATATTGTTACAGCACTTTTACATCTTAACAATTTCGTCCCTAATATTAAAGGGTCAACATAGATGAGAGATGCATGCATTGTAAAACTATATGGTATGTATAGATATTCCGATAGGTATATTGCTATTGATGTTGGCCCGGTTAAAAAATGGGCATGAATATGTTCTATTGCCTTTTGCCTAAGCTTTAGATAGATATAACCTGCTTCAAGAAAATGATAAAGGAGCTTTATTCTATCACGCCTCCCTTTAATTTCTGTTTCAAAAAAAATACTTTTTAATTGTCTAAACCAAATTCTTGGTTTAAAAAAAATCAATACAATCTGAGCTAAAATTTTTTTAATAATTAAGACTTGATCGAGATATGAGGTTGTTTTATATAGCTCTGATGCCTCCTCAGAGACACATTCTTTTCTCGGTTTTTTCATCGATATAGTAATAATATCGTAACCAGCAGATTTTAACTCTTGAATTTCTCTGTATACGAAGGTAAGGGTTAGTGAGGGAATAGAAGTTGAAATATAAAGAATCTTTTTCATATAATTACAACTATTAAAGAATTTTATATAGACATAATTTCTATATGAAATAAAATTTAATGTACGTACTAGAAATACCTGCGTTTCATATATTGATAATATATTCCTTGAAGTAGTCCTCCTTGATATGAACAATCAAACCTAAATCTGTTCCATGCATCAATAAATTTAAATAGAAACATTTGGTCTCTTCTAAGCCTTTTTTCATATTTGGCATACAAGATTAGGATAACCCCTCTCTTTCATCATTGAAAAACTTATTTTTTCAATTTCTCTAACCATATTAGTTTCCATTTCTAATTGCCACTTTCCTTTATTATTTCGCATTATTGATGTTGTAGATTTTGCATCTCCTAAATTTTCACTTGGTTTGTGTAAAACAGCCATATTGCTTTCATATTTGACACCAATAAAATCACAAACAGATTTAAGTATACTTGGAGGATTTTCAATCAAGGACTCATAATTAAGCTCATAGTAATCCTCTTTCAAGTAATTAAAAGCATCCGATCGGCATTTCCGAATAGCATCAGTCCACATTTGAGCAGATCTGAAAGGGTTTTTATTCCAGGCTTTCATATTGGAAAGGCAATGATCGCGAACATCTCTGACAATGTGGATAAACAAGGCTTTTGGAAATAATTCTTTGAGTAATTTTATATTTTGCATGTAATGAGGCGACTTATCTCCCCATATACTTTTACCCTCACATTCTGCGTATAATCTAAAAAAAGTACTTATTACCCCTGCGTATGAAAAAGTATCTATCTTTTCAAACCAATATCTTTTATTAACTATATGAGAATATAATGGACCTTTTTTATCATTTTAAAAAATTCAACTTTGCTAATAAATTGGAAAAATGAATTAAAGTTTTCAGGAACACTTAAATCTCCAAATTTCGATACAGGATCGGCTAAGTGAGGAATGAAACTCGACTCCCAGAAAGGGATCGAAATTTTTGAGTGCTGAGAAAGAATTGTACGTAATAGTTTTGTGCCCGATCTTGGTCGCCCTACTATAAAAATTGGTCCTTTGAACATGTTACTTTCCTAAGGTGTATTATTAGTTGCTTTTTCCAGATTTTATTGCGTAATTTTTTGTAAAATTTCGATTAGTTGTTGAATTACTATTTCAGGTGTATGTTCTTTTTTTATATATGATATTGCATTTTGGGACATCCTGTATAGCAAGTCGCTCTGGTCATCGTTGCAAATTTTTTTTAAAACCTTTATGAACTGCTCTTCAGTTTTGACGCTTATGCCAATATTATATTTTTCAATAACTTGGTCGGGATCAAAAGATGAAAACACAGGTTTACAATTAGACCATGCTTGAAGAAATATATTTGGAAATCCCTCAATTAAAGAGGTACAAATTAAAAGATCTGTGTGTTTAAAATAATAATCGATCTCTTCCACAGAAACATAATCAATATGAGTAAAGTTAGATAGACCGTTTTTTTGAGTTTGTATGTAATCATAAAAAGCGCTGTATTTGCTAGCTTTCCCTCCGATCATGGTAAAATGTATATTTGGGAACTCTTTTGCTATTTTTATATAAATCTCCGGACGTTTTATTGGGCTAATTGAGCCTACCCATAATACTTTCTTAACTTTTTTATTTTTTTTTAAAATATCTTTATCAGCTAGGTAAGGAAAAGGGATAATATTTTTTATCACTTTCGCAGATAAGTTAAAATTTTTAAGCAATAGATTCTTTTGAATATTCGTTTGGCTAAGAACGATATGCGCATTTTTAATGCCATAAGCATATATATATTTTTTTATATTAGATTTTATATATATAGTAGTATCCAAATTACAATCCATATCACTGGCTATAGCGTGAATCATTTTTTTTTTAAATATGTTACAAAATAAAGCAACAAAGCCGCTCTCATATTTTGCACCCCTAAAGTAATATATATCAGCGTTTGCTTTTTTCATTGCCCTGAACAGTTTTAATGTCTGAAATATGTTCTTGATATATTTTAACCCCTCATTCGGGTTGTAAGCTTTTATGAATTCAATTCCTTCGATCCACTCGTTATCTTTTGTTTTATCAGGTTTAACTATAAAACAAATTTTCATCCCTCGTCTCTTCAGCTCACGAGCCAGCAAAGATTGTTGAAATTCGGCACCACCTATTGGTTCATCATATATCTGATTTCGAAATGCAGAAATCGCATACGTACATATAAAGCAAATTTTCACATGAAAATCTCCCTGGTTTGTAGAGGCGTTTGAGCGTTTTAATACTCCTCCAGCCCCCACTAATTACAAAATTTCATCTCCATAAAGACGGCGTCCCCTGTAAATTAAGGGCTTTAGATGAATTGTAACTTTATGCTATGACCGTAACCCATTGATTTATCAAGTGTGATTTCAACCCTTAATTCGCATTTAATCCATACTTATACGCAAGATGCTCATATTTTAACAAACTGTACTTCACACGTTCATCCACATCTATGTCACACAGGTTGCTATCCTGTGAACAAACGGCCCCTTTCCAGGTTAAAACCCCTTCCTGGATTCCGCTGGCGCAAAGCCCTTTAATCCAAGCGTTAAGTTATACGGCCCAGCCCCCGACGGGGTATTGCTTATCAGCAAGAAGATAGGGCAATGTAAAATCAATGAATAAAAGTTTCATTCGGATTCTGTATTTTGAAATTTAAGTCTGATGAGGTTAATATACATGGCGATAATCGGAAAAAGGTGCATATTATGATGATCCGGATAAATTTTTCTTCCGGAAATGGTGCCTGCCAAATAGTTCAGCAGGCAGACGAACAAAACCCATGCCAGAGGGGAATCTAATTCTTTTGCCAGTGACCATGCTTTTTTCAAAAAGAAAACCAGATAAACCATGACCAGGGAGAATATAATCAGCCCATTATCCACAAAAAATTCAATAAAGGCATTGTGTGCGCTGTTGGCTTGAAGGATATAGCCTTGGCGATATCGAGGGCTGTTCATCATGGAAAACCGGCCCACACCTAAAAACAACTGCCTGAGATTATGGAAGCGCTCCATCAATAGGGGCAGCCATATTTTATCTACCCTACCGGTAAGAACACTGTTCATATCACCTTTTTCAATGCCTGTAGACAACGTCCTTATCAAAAACCCCGGCAACCAGCAAATAAAAATTAAAGCAGACAGACCGATAAAAGAGAGCATAATGATTCTTTTTTTTAAAAAATAAAGCGTCAATATGATACCACTTAAAAAAACAATGATAGCGCTTCTTGACTGGAGCAATGCGACCGCTACAGATGATAGAACGAAATTTGCAACAGAAAGCCTTTTACCAATCACCACTTGCCGGACCAGCAAAGGCGCGACAATAATATAGATACTTCCCACTGAGTTGTAATGCATTCCGAAAAACTTGCTGATCACATCATTGGTGGCGCCTCTTCCGGCGGTTATGGCTTTGATATTCAGCAAACCCACTATAACAACTGCGCATGACAGCATAAAAATGGAATAACAGATTATATCAATGCATCTTTGAATATCTTCTTCTGTCCGAATGTGTTTTAAAATATAAAAAAAGGGGATGATGAACAAGGCGGGGCGTACCCACTCGGATAATAAATACCTCATGGGTGATCTGTGAAATTTGTCCGGGCCGAACATGACCAGCGTTTGCAAATAGCCAAGAGAGCGAAAAACCGCAACGCTGAATATTACAAAGTAGCTCGTCAGGAAAATCATACTTTTTTTTTCAATAAGATCTTCATTTTTCAGAAGACTTCCCCCAGAAAAAAAAAACATCGCAAATGTAAAGGAAGCTATTAAATTAAACGGTTTGGCCCCGGTCAGGCCCATGAGGTTTTTGGAAAAAAAGGGAATGTTGTAAAACGGCATAATGAGGAAAAAAAAATAAAGGCTGTATTTTTTATCCCGCACTCCCAACCACGCGATAAAAGGTAGCAGGGCAAGCGCGATTCCTGCTTTTTGACCTGAAATAATGAGAAAACCGACAATAACGGATAGTAAAATCGTTAAAACGCAAGGTAATAAACTATTTGGAATATGTGTGTTTTTAAGCATATTGTGCTTTATTCGAGGAGCGAGATTACCGGCCTGTATTTGCCGGTGGGATTAATCACCAGATCCTGCACTTCACTGACTGAAACATTCAGTTCGTAGTTGCTCTCATGCTTAATCTTTTGTATCAGCGGGCTAATGTCGCTTATCGATGCGCTGCCGCGAAGCTTGAGCCGGAGTTCAATATGGTCGATTGTGTCCTGAATTACCTGTCCCTGGATGAGCTCCGGATAATCTTTGAAAAAGTGAGGGAACATTTCGCCTGATATCATTCTACCGGACGGGGTTCTTACCAGATCAAGGCTTCTGCCGGTAACGTTCTTGAATTGCAGCGATTGCCTTCCGCAAAAACATTTTTGGTCTGTTATCTGCCCCTGGTCCCCTATTCGGTATCGGATGAAGGGGAAGGCATGGTTTTCCAAGTCTGTAACCAGAATATCACCTTTTCCATACTCATCGGATTTTTCGATTTCAATAATGAATCTTTCCATGTTAATGTGCATACCTGTGTGGGCTTCACATTCGTGAGCCATGCTCCCAAACTCCCTGGAGCCGTATCGATTGAATACATGGTTTGATATGGTTTCCTGAATAATTTTACGCTGAAAACCATATAAAACCCCTGCCGAGGAAATCACAGCCGAAATTGAAAGGGGCTTTTTCCCCATAGTTTGCAGATACTTCCCAAACCCGTATAAAATGTTTGAGTAAGATTCAAGCAAGTATGGCGGATTCCTGAAGAGGTTACGATATTCAGCTTCGAACAATTTATCTCCGGCATTAAAGGCATCGATTGTCCTGAGGTTGTATAAATAATTCCACAATAGTTTTTTTAAGTCTTCTGTTGTTTTCTGGACATCAGTGGGCGCCCCCCAGAGTTTTACATGGGGATATCCTTCTTTTTTGCCGCAGGTTTCAAATCCTCTGAGCGCAAGAGCGGCGGAAACAATTCTGCTATGTCTTGACTGGTAAAACACCAGGGGCTCACCGCTGGAGCCGCCAGTGGCATTTTTGCTGATTTCAGTTCGGGGATATTTTTCATTGATCAAATTGTTAAAATTTTCGCGGATAGTTCCCTTATCCAAAACCGGAAGGTTTGAGAGCATATCTAAAGTAAATTTCCGAGGATCTATCCCGGCCTGTGAAAAAATGCGTTGGTAATAAGGGCACCCGTTTGCCGCATTCTCAAAGAGCTGCCTGAGCTTCGTTTGTTGGATTTTATATAACTGATCCAAAGACAAATATTCACCTTTTTTTAAATCTAGCGAAGCATTTCTTACCGCCCGGTGCCATTTGTTCAGTCGGCATCTGGCAGGATAAATGATTCGGTTGGTTAATTTGGGGGGAAACATAAGGCATCACATCCAGTCTTCTGAAAGAAATTAATCCTATATTTACGCCATAAAAACAAATTTATTATTTACCTTGATCAGACTTCTGACACTCTTTGAATTTCAATGAACATTTCAATTAGGGTAACCCCGTATGTATACTGCGATAGACCCCGAAAAGGGGTTCCCATGAAATGTTCATTGAAAAATTACTCAAATAAGGTAACATTATTAAGTAATTAATGGAGCACTCCAGAACAGGGATGTCAGAAGTCTGACCAATAATATAAGGGCAATAAGTATGATATTATTGCTCCTACCGCTTTAGCTTTATTTTAATAATTTTATGGTATCTCCAATTCCTACTAAACTTGGTATTCTTGGATTTTCAATGAAATCAAGTAAACGCCTGCCAACATACTTTATTCGTAAATTACTGTTTCCAGCAGAAGTGATTTTATTAATTTTTTTTAAATAGTTATCAGATAAATATCTATGAAAATATTTTCTTTTAACTTTTATAGTATTGTCTGTAAAATAATACGGTTTTAATAATTTTTTATGAGTAGATAGATCATAAACTAATCCAGCAGAACATTTATTCCATATCCTCTGTTTATATTTGTATATCACAAAGGTATATCTGTTAAATTAAAATTTCTGACAGCATTTAGATCTGGAAATATAAAATTACCGAGTCCATAGGCAATTATACTCTGGTTATAATCTTCGACTGGTTGTATAGTATGGGCATGATGGCCTATAATAAGGTCGACACCTAAAGTTGCAATTTTTCTTGCAAGCCTAATTTACTCTTTTGTAGGATAATTGCAATGCTCTATCCCCCAATGTAACTGAACAAATATTTTATCAACCTTCCCGTTTAAAAATTTGGTATCTTTTTTTATCAATTCATAATCTATCGGTGCCGGACCAAATTTTAAATCTTTTACCTTAGAAATTTGATCATAATAATGCTTATAGCAATATCCCAGAATTCCTATTTTCAAATTATCCATATCGAAGATAACTGGGTTATTGTAATTGCCGGCAGACTCACCTGCACCAAAATATTTTATATTATTTTCTTCAAGAAAATTAATTGTATCAATAAAACCATCATTGCCGTAGTCCATTATATGGTTGTTGGCAAGTGAGACCGCCAGAGGTGGTTGTTTGAAAGTGCCCTTTAAGAATTTTCCTGAAGATTTTAGTACTACATTACCTTCTATCGGAGTATTACATTCTGTTAAAGGAGCTTCGAGATTACAAATCAAAGGGTATTTTTCCTATGGTATTTTATAAATTTTGTCTAAATAAACGTCTCCTATGAATAAAATCTTATTAAGTCCCATTTATTTGCACTCTCCCGGCTAAATAAAAAGCATGTAAAATAAAAAAAAGGTTCATAATTATCCCTGTAATTGAAAACAGGACGATAACAGGAAAGGCCTTTTGAAAAATATAATACCCGCTTACAATCGCCACAAACCGAAAAATAATATAAACACAATTAAAATACCAGAGAAAACGCAATTTTTGTTTTATTATATAAATTTGATTAGCCGGTGGATTAACAAATGCCAGGAATAACCAGGGCGCCAGTGCTTGTGCATATAACCCTGCCTCGCACCACTCTTTTCCAAAAATAAAACCAAATATCCATTTTCCCGATATTGTTAAAGCAGCAAAGGGTATAATCCCTATTAGAGCAAGCCCTAATGTGGTTTTTTTTAAATTATTGTATTGTTCACCCCCTTTGTTTTCAATTTCAGCGGATTTTTGAAGAAAAATTTTACTTATTGCCTGAGACATAAGATTAACCGGTCTTCGCAAAATCATATTTGCGAGTCCATATAACCCGACAACCTCTTGAGAAAAAAAATACCCAAAAAGAAAAACCGGCAAATTTTGGGATATAGCGTTTATAAAGGCGGTAGGCATATTATAACGTGGAAATTTATTGTATTTACGCGCAACATCTTTAATTCCAGCTAACGTTACAATGTCCCTAATCTGGGGCAAAACATCTGTCAAAAAAATAACAAGGATTATGCTAGATACAATTGGCCCCACAATATTTCCAAGAATAAGCCAGAATGCTGTTGCCGGAAGCAGAATCCCTGCACAGATTTTGGTGCCTGCAGTTGCAAATGACATTAATACCGTTGATATGGAAATTTGTCGGAAGTTCTTTAATCTTGTATGAAGGAAGACAAATATATCTCTGCTGCTTACTGCCAAAACTGCAAAAGGAATAAATAATAGATAGTTTTCGTATCCTGCAAATCCGCATTTTTCAACTACAATTTTTTTTAAAGGTATAATAAAAAGTAAAAGCAAAAATGAGACAAAAACTGCTACAACCAAAGATAACGCAAAAAGATCATATCCATTTTTATCTCTTTTAGGCAACACTATTGCAGTCCTGTATCTGAAACAGGCCATAACAGAAAAAATATTCGCACCCGATTGAATAAAAGTCATAATGCCGAAATCTTTAGGCGAATAGAGCCTTGTGATAAGTGGAGCAGCAATAAAACCCACTACCTGAGCAGTAACATTTCCTGCAAGCATAGTTGTCGTGTTTTGAACAAATTTGCTTTCAGTTATTCGTTTTACAAAAGAAATTCCCAGAATTGCATTCATCATAATATATTTATTGTATTGAATGAAATACAAAGTTAAACTTTGTATTCTGTAGTTTATTTATATGCGATTAATTTAATTGTCATTAATTTATCAAATATATTAGGGCACAATACATTTGGTAACATACTATACAAAATCTCAGCTATAAAATTTATTTCACATGGTAAAATTAACGGCTTAATATATTTGTTATGAAATTTTAATGAATATAACCTTCTAAATTTATTAAACCCTATAGATTTCATAATATTTTTCATTTCTCTATAAGTTGATTCATTGAGATGAAATCCTAATGCCGCACATGCATCAGGGAATTCTTCTTTTGTAATATCATGTGGCCCATTAAGCCGATTTGGCACAATAACAATGTATTTTCCTCCAGGCTTCAACACATTAAAAACTTGCTGCAGATGTTCTTTAGCATCTTCTGGATGCAAGTGTTCAAACATATCAATGCTGACACATAGGGTAAAT
Source organism: Pseudomonadota bacterium (assembly GCA_030605265.1). Lineage (GTDB taxonomy): Bacteria > SZUA-182 > SZUA-182 > DTGQ01 > DTGQ01 > JAUWIR01. The sequence goes on from JAUWIR010000001.1 coordinate 26,342, forward strand.
TCATTATTACTAAAATGGTCATAGAGTTCGAAAGCTGAACATTGCTTGATTTCTGCGTTTTTAATTTTGTGCTGGAATAAAATACCTCTAGCTTCCTTTATTGATGGTTCAGATACATCAACTCCTACTATCGAATTAACATAGGGTGCGAGTCCTAAACATGTATAGCCGCGTCCACACCCAACTTCTAAGACACGATCATTTTTAGTGGCCATTTTAGACAATAAATAAACCAATTTTTTAGATGTCCCTGCAGTTCTTTTTTCAGGACTTTTACTTGTAAAACGTTTAATCGCAAGCTTTGAAACGGCGGAATAAGCTTCGCTATATAATTTTCTACGTTCTTCAGTATCACTTTCACGCAGAAGTTTAGCATATTCAAATTCTAATTTTTTATAATCCTCCATTTATTATTAACTCCCTCAGCGATACAAAAAAATAGGGATCTTCCCTCTGCCTCTGCCTCTGAACTGACAAATTCATCGATAAAGGAAGATCTCTCCATACACAATCACCCCAAAGTTTTAGGATCTCTTCGCGCTACTATACTCGCACAGATCCCTTGATGATCTTTTGACTTCATTATTCGTGTTAGTCGCCGAATCATGACTCCAAAATCCGACCTTCTCTTCCCTTTTATCCATTATTTTTTCTCATCCGCAAGCCAAATTTTCCTCTCTTGCTTAAATGGACTCATTTTTTTAACCCATTTCTATCCTATTTTTCATCGCCGATGTCTAATTTTTAAGTTTTCCACAAAAATATTAAAACTGCTCTCGATTCCAATAAATATGCCCTAGTGTCATGTCAACCTTCAAATGTTGAATAAAGTTAAATTTTTTTTTATCTATATTCCTGGTTGATAATAAAAAAAGACCTTATTATTGTATGACATTACAGCGTTGACTGACACTAGGCTCTGGGTATGTAGATTGCTGTTGTCATGCTTTCCCTCTTTTGTTGAATTGTTAGTTTTTAGAAAGTACATTAAATGATACCTCCCAGGGAAATCGTGACACTTTAATATATCATTTTAATGAAGAAAATACGCCTTAATTATCGTTGATTCAAGCCCATCTACACATGCCACCCATTTGTTTTGATCAAGTTGATGAGGATCAATTTGATGCATTCCTTTTGAATTCCAGCCTATTCCGCTAGCTTTCAGTATTGGAGAATCATTTACTTGTTTTTCTGAAAAATTAGTAGTTGTAAGTTCTGTTATTTCGAAAGCCCATATTTGATTCCCATAGGTTGGATAGTCATCCTGCGCATACCTAATAATTCGGTTACCAATTACTAAAATTCTACCACCTGGTCTGGCTATGTTTGGATTTGATATGATAGGACTCTTAGGATGTTCTTTCCAAGGACCTGTTAAACTATCAGCGTAATAAAGGCTAAGCAAATCATGGCCGGAAGGGTTAGTCTCAGTTAAAATCCACCACTTTCCATCATATTGAAATATCGATGTGTCCACATAGTTTCCAATGAGTAAATTTTTCACAAATGACCAATGCGTGGGGAAATTAGTTGCCTTATATAATCTAACCGCATTGGCTCGACCAGTCTCAGGAATCATATAGTATTCATCGCACCATTTAAAAACGTATGGGTAGGACAAATGAAATGGTTCATCAAGGACTACCTTCTCATAGGTCCAATTTAAAACGTCATTACTTGTTGCAAGACCTATATCACCTTGATTTGTTTTGTAATTTAAAATCTCAAAAAACATATACCACATAGAGCCTTCCTTAACCATAAAAGGGTCAGCAACAAATTTCGCTCGTATATCTGTTACATGCTCAGCAGTTAAAACAGGATTCTTAACAGCTTGAGAAGGAGCAAAATCAAATGGGGTTTCGCCCGTATAGATTCCTATGGACCATATATTTTGTTTAGAAATGAAAGGGATACCACTTTTTTGAACCTGCATCCCTATGATAAAGCCGCCTGCTAAAAAAAACAGTAATGTGAAAAAAAAATTTTTATGGTATTTTGTCATTATTCTTTATAACGTATCTAAGATAAGGGGTATTATAGAGAAGATGCCACAGCTTCGCCCCCTCGATTCCATTGATCCTTTTGAAATCGACAAGCAAAAATATTTTGTATGTAAATACTATTATTCATAAACTGTTTGATACTGTATGTTTAATCTTGGTTGTAGTAGTAGTATAAATATATTAAATCCAATCTAATTCAATTCAGCAGATTGATCAGGTTTCTGCTGATGATAATATCCATAATGGTGACGATAATAGCCATAGGAATAATATCCGTTCTTCTTCATATCCAGGCGGTTAAGGATAACGCCGTAAATATTTGCCTTCACAGCTTCAAGTTGCTGTTTGCACTTTTGCACACCTTTGCGATTAGACTGCCCCACATGCACCACCAAGATTACTCCATCTACTTGTGAAGACAGGATACAGGCATCGCTTACAGCATTAACCGGCGGGGAATCAAAAATAATGGTATCGAATCGTTCTTTTAAAATACCAATTAACTCTTGTATTCTTCGAGAACCTAATAATTCCGTTGGATTAGAGGGAATCGGCCCTGAATTCAAAATTTTCAAGTTATTTACCGGACAATCTTGAAGATATGAAGAAATCTTTTGATCAATAAAAGGGATATTTTCTGTTTTCAGTTTCAGCTTTTGAATGTTTTGAAAAAATTCATTATTCCCCCATCCATTCCCGCTAATCGAAGAATAACCCTCTAAAAATCTCTCTTCTTTAAAGGAAAACTTCCCCTGACGCAGTGAATAAATTTGGCGCAACAGCCCGGCAAGGTGAAGTTTTAAGGGCCCCTCAAGATCTTGAGGAGAAATTAAGTTCATATTCATTAATATGGTTCCTAATTTTTCCTGAGCATAAACTTGTCTTTTTAAAGCTTTCATTTGCTGATCCGGAGTTATTTTCCCGCTTTCTATCAATAAGTTGCCAATACGCTCTTCTTCCGGACGATTTTTCCATTGAGCATCTTTCAAATAACCATCATGAAACCGGAGATGGTAAATTTGACCATTCTCTGAAATAGTCAATAAGCCGCTTTTACCCTGCATATTTAAAATATGAAACAAATCACCTATGCCATATTGAGAAAGGTCTCCTTCAGTCAGATTAGGAGTATATACATCAATCAAAAGCTTGGTTAATCCTTGATTGCGGTCATGACCAAATACCTTATAGAGGGAAGGCATCCGCAAGTCCGTATCTAGCAGTAAAACTTTTTGTCCTGCCTGGGCCATGGTCAGCGCTAGATTAATGGCCATAGTGGTTTTACCTTCTTGAGGAAAGCTGCTGGTTATCAGCAGAAGTTTGCCTGGTTTTTCATTAAAAGAATAATGAATATTTGTGCGTAATGTCTTAAAGGACTCACTAAAAGAAGAGGATAAATTCTCATCAATAATTAGGGAATACGACCCATTATTCCTTTTTGATTTTTTTAAGGTTTCCTTCTGCTTTTCTTCCGGCTCTTTTATCATTTTCATGATTAACCCTTTTCCACTTCAGGTACAATTCCCAATACCGGCAATTGAAGATATTGCTGCACATCTTCTTCCGTTTTAATGCTTGTTTCCAAATATTCCAACAAAAAGGACAACCCAATGCCGGACATAAGCCCTAATATAATCCCCAATATAATATTCAATTTCTTTTTAGGTTTTATAGGAAATTTAGGCAAGGCAGCAGGTTCTATAAGACGAATATAAGACTTGCCCATACTTTCGTTTATTTGGGTTTCTTTAAGCTTATTCAGCATAATCTCGTAAAGACTTTTATTTGTTTCAACCTCTCGTTCTAATACTGCGTATTGAAGCTCCTTCTTATTAGTCAGTAGGGCATCCTTTTCGTAATCCTTAATGGCCTGCAAAAGGGTATCTCCCTTGGACTGAAGAATAGAATCTTCCGTGAGCATACTGTTATAGGCCTTCCGGAGTTTATTATCAAATTCCGCTCTCAGGACTTCGATTCTATTGCTTAAATTCAAGCTTTTGGGGTGCTTATTTTTATATTTTGTTTTCAATGCCTTTAGCTCAATCTGAGTATCAGTTAACTCTTTGCCGAGTTCTACTAAAATTGGGTCATTTAAAAGATCCGCTCCACTATATTTTTTATTTCTTCTAGACATAATTTTTTCCAATTCAGCAATACGGGCTTTCATTTCCATCCGCTGCGTTCTTACCTTGAGGTAAGAAGCGCTCACTTCACCAATCTTTTGGGTATTGATATCTTGTTTTCCCTTGATGGAAAAAATTTTATTATCATTTTTAAATTTATAAAACCCTCGTTCAGACTCAGCTAATTTATTCTTCATCTCATTGATCTGTAATGAAATCCAATCCATAAATTTATTAGCGGCATTAAAGCGGCTGGTAATATCATACTCTATATAGGCTTCCACTAATCCATTGGCTATTTTTTGCGCCCATACAGGGTCCTCATCCATTACACTGATATTAATAAAACGGGTGTCCGGGACCTGTTCAGTGGTTATTTTCTCTTTTAGGCTGGAAACCAAGGCAATCATTTCAGAATTCATTTTCTGCTCGGAAGACAAATCAAAAGTATCTGCTTGCTCATCAACGCTTTGGTTAAAGGATGGAAAGAAATTTTGAATGGTTTCTTTGAATTTTTTTATATTTTCCCGAAGGGCTATTTTGAAAGGAGATAAACTCTCTATGGCCTGATTTTTCTGTTTTTCATAACGTTCTTTAAATTGAAGGTTCTTGACTGCTCTCTCAAGCACGGGATAGCTGGTGATCGTTTTAAACTGGGTATTAAAGGTAAGCTCTTCAGATAAATAACTCTCGTAATCCAGATATTCTAATTCTCTTCCTGTAACAATGGATTTGCTCCTCTCCTTATCAATAATCATCTGGGATTGGGCTTGATAGACGGGAGTTAAAGTGTAATTGCCGATTATGACAGTAGTAACTGTAATAAATAAGCAGGCAATGATAAGCCATTTGTTCTTGCGTAAGAGATTCAGGTAATCTAGTAAATGCACTTCCTTTTGCACATCATCCATATGGTATTTTTCGCTCTTAGCCAATAGGTTTAAGAAGTTTCGCCTTTTACTTGCACTACTTCTGCAATACAAAAAACCTAAAATCAAATCTTTAAATACAGTCAGATATTGTTACCATATTTCTTTTTACCAAAAACTTTCCTGAATGTATAAACGGTCTCCTGGTTGTAATTGGATATCCTGCTTTTTACCCTTCTTAATCTTATTTAGATTAACTTTGAATACCTGTTGTTGTCTTCCAATATTTCGGGTTAAAATAGTGCGATTAGGAGCTGCGTTTTTTTCAAAACCTCCAGCCATAATACACGCATTAAGCGCTGAAAGGCCTTTTTGATAATCATAGGCCCCGGGTTTTTTTACATTGCCTGAAATATATACCTGGTGTTTTAAAATATTGCCGTCTTTCTTTCCAGTAAAAAAGATGATATCGCCTGATCGGACCGGTATATTATAGGTTAAATTTCCTTTTTTAAGCAATTCATCCAAATCTATAGAAACAGGTTTTATTTCTTCAATCAAGGAAGAAATATCCTCATTTGAGGATGTTATTTTTCTATGATCACCTGCTTGAAATATATTGATTTGGCTGCCGATATTATCACTTACCCCACCGGCCCGAGAAATGATTTCCAATAAAGAAGTGGCGCTGGTAAGAGCATAAAGCCCCGGGCTTTTAATTTCCCCCAAAACCAGGACCTTCTGGCTATGATATTCTTTGATGGCAACATCTACCTGAGGATCAACCAAATAATCGCTTCCAAGCAGATAGGCGATTTTTTCTTTAACTTGAGAAATTGTCAGGCCTGAAATATGTACAGTGTCGAGCAAAGGATAATTAATTTTCCCGTCTTGCGCCACTATAACGTCTTTATCCAAATCCGGCTCCCCCCAAACATTAATTTTTAAAATGTCCCCAGACCCTATATAATAATTATTTTGGCGTCCCAAAATGATGTTGGGAATAAAAAGAAAAAAAGATATTAATAAACCTATGATTAAACTATAAATTTTCATATCTTAATATACCCTTCGGCAAGAGCAGCGTTTAGCTGCAAAATTAAATTTTCATTATTTAAAAATTATGAATTTAGAACTGGCTAATATAATGCATATTTTAGTTATAAGGTAAAAAAGTCTGTTGTCGAGAAAACTTAAAATTAACAAAAAAATATTTTTATTTGTTACCCGTCCCTGACAATCAGAAACAACCGAAGTGCGCCGTCCTTCATAATAATTATACCCCCTTTAATATGCCCCTTCACGCCGCAAGGAAACCCATAAGGTTTTAGTGAGAATAAAAAAATCATACCATAATGACCAATTATCAATATATTTTAAATCCAGCTTTACAATCTCATCAAAATTAGTTATGGAATTTCGCCCGCTCACTTGCCATAACCCTGTTAATCCCGGTTTCATCGATAAGCGGCGTTTATGCCACAGATCATATTTTTCTACTTCATCCAAAGTAGGGGGGCGAGTCCCCACCAAAGACATTTCTCTTTTTAAGACATTGATAAACTGAGGCCATTCATCTAAACTAAATTTCCTTAACAATCCTCCAACTTTGGTAATACGGGGATCATTTTTGATTTTAAATACAGCCCCCTCCAATTGATTCTCCTTCAGCAATTCCTTTTTTCGCTTTTCCGCATCCTGATACATTGACCGAAATTTAAATAGAGTAAAAATGCGGCCATTTTCCCCTATTCGTTTTTGCTTAAATAAAACAGGCCCCGGTGATTCAAATTTTATGGCCAGACCAATTACCGGATACATTAAAATAAAAATCAAAGAACCGACCAACCCACCGAAAATGTCAACCAGGTTCTTTACCATTCCGTCAAGTGGACTTAATTTAATAGGATAATACGTAATCAAGGGTATTCCATCGATATTCCCTAAAAAGGTACTGGAAATTTTTACTGCAGGATTTGGTATGGCTACATGAGAGGAGATACCCATGGATTCAATATCGAGAATAGTGCTTTTTAAATCAGTAATTGATTTCTCACAAGGACAAAAAATAACATTATCTACAGCTTCTTTGAATAAAAGAGCTTTCAGATCGTTAAAGCTCCCCCAAATGGGATATTTTTCTACTATAGTTGAAAAAAGACCTTCATTTTCATTCCCTTCCTTAACAATGCCAACAATTCGAAGGCCCCAATGAATATTTTCTTCAATACTTGATACAATGCGGCAAGTGGCCCCTGAAAGCCCTACTATCAATGTTCTGCGATAATTGAAACCTCGAAATCGCAAATGATTAAGCATTAGTCTCATCAGCAACCGCCAGAGCGAGTGCAAACAAATCAAAATCAAAACAAAATTGACCATGAAAAAGCGACTGAAGTGCTGAATTCGCCAAAAATAGATAACTAAACTGATAGCCATTAAATTTATGCAGTGAGAGAGAATTATTCGATTCACCGCCTCCCCAAACGTTTTATATCGAAAATCGTATAGTCCATAAGTGGTAAAGCAAACTGGTATAATGATTAATGAAACTATCAGAATCCAGACCAAGTCTTTAAACATTGGAGTTCCTTGTATTCCAAAGCGGATAGAGATCCCAAGCCAAAAAGATAAGAAAATTATAATGATATCAAAAAATATAAGCATTTGCTTAATACCATAGGAATATTGCTTTAACATTTATTCCACCCCTCCTTTTTCCTCACTTGAAACTCCGACCAATAGGAATAAAAAAATTTGCTTTACAAATTCCCTCGCCTGTTAAAATTCCGCTGATTATGTCCACTAGAGAATAGAATAATGTTGATAAACGCAAAAAAAATGCCAAGTATTAAATAATTAGGTAATTAATGTTTCAATATGTTTCTTGTGACTGAACTGATAATTATATTTTGATAAAATTAAATTTTTTTGAGAAGGTATTTGAATCCAAGCAATGAAATTAGCTAATTTACCTTACTGTAAATATATTTTCCCTGATCAGGTACTAAACATCTTGGAATCAGCACAGATTGTATAGTTTTTCTTGATGGTGAAGCAGTTTTTTTTATAGGATCTATTGTCATAAAAAATTGTATGAAAAAAATAAAATTTATACATAAAAAATATGTAACTACTCAGGTTCAAAAAAATAGGCACAAAGGCACAGAGGTTGTAACTCCGCATAAATAAAATGAAAATTCCAACCTATTGAATTATTCTCTCGCTAAGGCGCAAAGGACGCAAAGAAAGATATGAAAAAGATTAGCAAATCAACAATGATAATCTCGTAAAAAGTGAAAAGTAAAATGTGAAAAGTCTATATATAGTATGATTTTAAAAATATTTATACCACATATAGACTTTTTTTAACTTTTTACTTTTAACCTTTTACTTTTTACGAATTCATCAACAATACTTCTTTTTAAATCCGATAATGCCAATGATCCCCAAGCCAAGAAGAAACAAAGCACTTGGCTCTGGAACAGGAGAAGTAGTAGCGCCATCCTTTTCAAAATCCCAATAGTATAGGTCATCAGAATAATCTGAAGTACCAAAGGGATCATACAAGGAACACCAATAATCAGTAGTGGAGAAAGAGAAACTTTTCGGCACTTCCATTAACTCAGATGAATGCATAATTATTTCTCCTGTGCCGCCCACAGGGATGGCTGATCCTGTCTGGATATCAGCATCAGATCCAGTCCACCCATAATATTCACCGCGCCAAATATTGTTTAAAACTGTATCTGGTGAAAGTAAAGGTTGCCAAGAAGTCCCATCCCAGTATTCAGCGTAATTTTGGGATAAACAATCATTAACAGAGACTATATAGCAGCCCGGCTCTCCATTTGGACCTTCCAGAAGATTAGTTGTCAGGGGAAAACTATCCTCATCATAAACGGGATTTCCCCAATAATCAGTGAATGCTTCAGGGAAAAAACCCAGTACATCTAAACCATCGACCCAGCCAAAATTAACAATTATATCATCTGCGTGTAAATCCGCCGGGAACCATATTGCCCATGTCCAGATTGGTAAAGTTTCATTATTATGAATAGTATAGGTATAAGTCCAATCTCCACTGCTTCCAGTTATTTCTTCAGTCACCATACTTGTAGCATACGCATTTTGGAAAGTTAAAATTATTACAACCAAAAGGACAAATATGAAAATTGATCTTACTAGCTCTTTCATTATGATTCCTTCTCCTTATTCCTTATTCCTTATTCCTTAGGATAAGCTTTTAAGATAATTTTTTTGTGTAAGCTGTTTCCCAATATCCTGAAAATAAATAGGCTTTGGGTCGGCAATTTTAAAATTTTTTTCTCAAAAGCTATAGTAAGATATATTTTTGTTATAGTCATGTAGCATTTTTTATACCAGTTTTTAACCAGTTAAGATAAGGAGGCTCTTCTGTTATAAAAGCTTTTGAAAAATATATGCAGGATGCATTAAAAGTTATTTGTGTTATGAAAAAACTGAGAGAAGAGGCTGGAATATTATAGTTCTCTTTTTGAAGTTATTTTTCTGAAAAACTATAGATGAAAGGGAACATTAAGATGGAGAGCAAGAAATTTTTCTCGAATAAAAATTTAAAACTTCAGTTACCCAGCCAAACGGGCCCAGAGGACTGCCTCCTTTGTGGCGCTGCAGCCATGGCATCCCATACACCCTGCATTATTGGGTGATATATTGTCAATGGAATTTCTTACTAAAATCTCCCCCAGCTCTTGATACAATTGCAAAACAGTATCTTCTTTTCCTATATAGGAGGGGGAATAATCCCCCAGACCGGGAGCTCCCACCCGGAGCAAAAGAATTGAGGTTAGCACACCAATCCGGGCTGCTCTTTCAATCCCTTTTACGGTCACCTCAAGGTCTTCATCAAATCCGATGATGTCGGTTGTAAATACTTTCCCCCGGCCAAAACAGGAAACCGCCATTTCCCAACTTTTCATATATTCCTCAGGAGAAAAGGCTTGGGCTTTTCCGGGACAGACCATTTGGCGAACATTTTCATCAAAAGATTCTAAAAATATCCCAATAGTATCAGCAACCTGACTTAACTCTTTTAAGAGGGTCTGATCGAAAATAGGCTCTATTTGAACATGAATTGATAAATTTGTTTTTTCTTTTAAAAAGGAAGCAAAGGATAACAGCTCTTTCCCTGTTTTTTCAGGAGTATCAATGGTCCCGCTGGTTAAGGTAATTGAGCGGATAGAATTGTTGGTAAGGGCTAATTTTAAAAATTTCAAATTCATTTTATCAGGTAAGCGTTTGGGAAGATGAAACTTATCGACTAATAATGAAGTAGTGCAAAATTTACACCCTTGATTCTGCTCCAGATGCTTACACCCCCGATATAAACACATAGAATAGGTCTGATAAGGATGAAGCTTGGCTTTTACTATTCTGGCGGTTTTTCGGTCAAACCACCCTCCATGCCAATTAAAGGGCGCTTCCTCTAAAAAAAGGCCATCATCAGTAAACACTATTTTTCTCTTTTTTGGGTCCTCATCAGATTGTTCTTCTGTCCACCATTTCGCAGGTATTGCATGTTCAGCCAGATAATGGTCTTTGGGATAAATAACCAGACTGATCTGGCTCTTATAATTCCCGGGTTCCTCCCCTATATAGCAGTTTACTCCCTGCGGACCGGCCCCCCCTTGGATGGATTGAAGATGAATCACTGGAACAGATTCATCTTCAAGGACTATTCCTCTAGAAAGTAGCTTAATCCGATCTTTCAGATTTTTTAATGCCTTCTCTTTATTATTTTTGGCTTTCAAAACTGTTCCCTTTCTTGTAAGTGTTCACAGGTTCAGGGTTCACTGAGTTCACAGTTCAAGGTTCAAAGTTCAAAGTTACCTTTGTTTCATTGAGTTCAAGTGAACATGTAAACTTTTGGACTTTAGTCTTGGGAACCATAAGCCCTAAATGAACCCTAACCCTTTGCACTCTGAATCCTGAACGGTTACAAAATTTTTTAGTGGATAACTACTTCTCGGCAATTATAAAAATTATTTGTATTGAAAAAAATTCCTCTACTCTAACTATTTTTCATTCACAACTTTTTTCTATCAATAGATTTTTTAATACTACCGATATTTATTCTGA
>JAUWIR010000333.1 GCA_030605265.1 Pseudomonadota bacterium
GACCCTAAATTGGATAAAGAAGCCTATCAATGGCGATTAAACTACAAACAGCCTTCTTCTATTGGCCTTTGGAGTCTCGGGGCCTATTACAATAAAGAAAATGTTGATCAATTTAATTGGGAAGGAGACCCTAATCAAGCTTACCGTGGATTTCATTCCAGGGACGTAGAATGGGGGCAGGTAGGTGGAAAAATCCAGGATGAGATAGAATTTTCTGAAAATCACCTCTCAACAGTAGGTTTTGATATGGTCGTAGCCCATTCCGAGAGACTCCATGTAAGTCGTCATAAACGGCTTGACAGAAAGGCCGGATACCTCCAACACAAATGGTTGATCATTCCAAGGCTTACTCTGGTTGGCGGTCTGCGGTACGAAGATGTTAACACCTGGATTCACAACCGAATTACCGACCGAAATACAGGGGAAATAACCGGATACTATAACAATGCCAAAAAACAGGATTATATTGACAGACATTTTAGTGAATTTGTGCCGAAATCCTTTCTTACTTACGAGCTTGATGATGTCTCGGAAATGCTAAAAGAAACCTCTTTGTCCCTTGGCCTTAGTAAAATATGGCACGCACCAACCAGTGGCATGGATATGCACGGAAATGGTCTCCCCGGGCTTTATGTGGAACCTGAACACGGCATAGCCTATGATCTTATCCTTACCAAAAGATTCCAAAAAGGCATTGACTTAAAGGTAAGTTACGCTTTTTACGAGATTAAAGACTATATAGCCTATAATAACAGGAAATATGCTGAGTATATTCCAGGCAAAAACAACCCGGTCCCTCCGGGCCTTGAGTATAAAGATGCCAGGATCAATCTTGAGAAGGTTCACAGGCATGGATTGGAATTTGATCTAAACGGATACATCTTAGATGATTTATCATTCTATCTCAGCTATGCCTTCCAGGAATTCAAGAACAAGGGCTCAGAATTGGTTGCGAAGGAAGAGTTCGATGACCGTGCCAAGCATCGGGTAAACGCCGGCCTTGGTTATAAACTTTTCGATAAAACCTTGCTGATGCTTGATTATAAACACCAAAGCAAGCAGGTTGCCTATAATTCCCAAGAAGTGGCCCCGGATGAATGGGCCTTTTACTCTGTTCCCATGGATGCCTATCATGTATTTGATTTGGCTATAGAACAGAACATCTTTAAAGAATATGGATTTTTAAAAAAGGGGATTTTGAAGCTTTATGTGAATAACCTTTTTAATGAAGAATATCAAAATAGCCGAGGCTACCCCATGACCGATCGCAACTTTGGGGGTGAAATCAGTTTCAGATTTTAAGGCAGTCTAAGGCAGTCTACTTTTTAAGCTCCCGGCGCCTTTGAATAGCGGGAGGATTGTGTGCAAATGTGTACACTTGTGTGCAAATGAAAAGGAGGTATTGGTGATGAAGATTAACAGATTAATTTATTGCTTGATGGTGATAGTTTCTTATGTTTGTTTTTCAGCAATTTCGGGGTGTTCAACAGTACCTATTCAGGGAAAGGCCATTGAAAGAAAAAAAGCAAAATTATATGTTGTAGGGATAGGGCCGGGTGCAGCCGATCTGATAACCTTACGGGCCATAGATCAGATAAAGAGGGCTGATGTTGTCATCTGTGGTGAAGCAACAGGCCAAAAATTCAGCAAATACCTTAGAAAAAAGAGATTAGACCTTCCGGAATTTCCCTATTGGCAATGCCTTGAAAAAAAATGTTGGGATCCGTCAGATAAAGACAAAGAGCAATGCAGGGAACTTCTCCTTAAAAGAAGAGAAAGAGCAAACCTGATTAGAAAATATATCAAGGCGGGCAAGAGCGTTGCTTTGTTGGAAGGGGGAGATCCCTGCCTTTTTGGGTGCCTCAGGTGGATTAAACAGGAGTTTGGTGATGAGGAGTTTGAGGTGGTTCCCGGAATTAGTTCTTTTAATGTAGCAAATGCTCTATTGAAAAGAGAAGTGGCTGATGCTTATGTGGCTGATTGGCAAACAAGATCAGTACTTATAACTACCCCGGCTCGTCAAGGCGACAGAAGAGACTCTATTGAGAATTTGGCGAAGCACCGGGCAACTATGGTTTTCTTCATGTCTCGAGAATTTGAGGAGAAGGTGCTTCCTCAGTTGAAAAAGTACTATCCCCTGAACACTCCGGTAGCTATAGTTTATAAGGCAGGAAATCCAGGTGAGGAACAAGTTATTAAAGGTACTTTAGGGTCTTTTCCTTTTCAACTGCAGGAGCAAAAATGGTTGCGTTTAATATATGTAGGTGAATTTCTAAAGGACGCTTCTATAAAAAACTGAGATTATAAATTTAATTTACTGGGTTATTCATTGCTTTTAAGATAAACACGATAAACACAAACATATTTTCAATATCCCCCAACAACAATAATATTTGATCTGGTGGCATCAGTATTAATAAGTTAACTTATTGTTTTTGTGACGATTAACAAAAAAACCCATATAACATAATTCATGAACCAGACGTGCCGATAAAGCCCGGCACGCTGGTTATTCTGTTAGGCATTGATAGAGAAGGAGGAAACCTCCTGTGAAAAGGGTATATGTTTACATTATTTTATTTTTTATAGGCTTACTTTTTCTTTTAGCCGGCAGGGTTAATCATGTGTTCGCTCATGGTGCTAATTATACTATAGCTCAAACTAAGGCCATGGTTATCAGGGTGGAATATGATGATGGCGAGCCCATGAGCTATGCGCAAGTAAAAATCTTTTCTCCGGATGATCAGAAAATTGAATACCAAAATGGCCGAACGGATAAAATGGGACGATTCGCCTTTCTTCCAATAACAGGAGGGGAATGGAAGATTACAGTAAGTGACGGCATGGGACATGGGGTGACGGCTAAGATATCGCCGGAAAATAAGTCGGATAATAATGTTTCGGTGCAGTCTATCGGATTAAAGAAATGGCAGAAAGTAATTATGGCGCTTAGTATAGTTTGGGGATTTATTGGTTTGGCCTTTTTCTTACAAGCTAAAATAATCAAAAAGGAATAGTTATAACAAAAGGAGAATACGGCATGTCATAAAGCATTATAATGAAGAAAAAAATCTGAGTGGGGGGCTTTTTATTGGCTTTGTTATAGGTTTTCTTGGATACCAATCCTCCCTTACCCCCCTTAAAAATAGTAAAGAATCCCCTAAAGGCAGCTTCACTGGAATGGGAATAGGCCCAGGCGATGCGGACCTATGATCGATTAAGCAATTAAGAGAAGATTTTTGGCGAGTTTCTTTTGAAAAAAACGATCTGCCATATTTAGTTAGTTTTATTTTTTTAACATAAATTTATTTTGGTGGGTACTTATGATCAAATTAAGCGTGAAAAAGAATATCAAGAGTAACAAATGCTTGTGAGATTATTATGAAAAAAATGTTGTCTTTTTTGTTTGTTTCTTGGCTATTAGTTTCCCTTTTTAACTTTCCTGCAACAGCCAAAACCTATACTGAAGATAAAAATAAGGATGAGCAACCGGATTTGTGGAGTTACTATAGCGACACCGGAGATCTGCAAAAGGTAGAGATAGATGCAGATTTTGACGGCCGGGTTGATACATGGCAGACCTATCAGGAAGGGAAAATCCATACTATGATCCGGGACACCAATAATGATGGGAAACAGGACACCTGGGACTATTTTCAAGAAGGCATACGAATACGCCAGGAGCAGGACCAGGATGGTGATGGGGCGATTGATCTTTGGGTTGAGTTTGGTGAAAAGGAGAAGATAACTTCGAGCAAAAAAGACCTCAATCAGGACAGAAAACCGGATTTATGGGTGGAATATGATGAAGGAGAAAAACCAAAAATAGAAAAACGGGATGGTAATTTTGACGGCTCCATTGATGTGATCAAGCAGTATCAAGAAGGCCTTTTGATTGAGGCGCAGCGGGATACCGACTTTAATGGCGCTATGGATACCTGGGACTACTACCTTCAGGGGAACCCTCAACGACAGGAACAGGACCAAGATGAGGACGGCCAAAGGGATGTCTGGGTTCTCTTCGATAACGACGGGAATATCCGACAAAGCAGAAAAGACCGGAATTTCGACAACAAGGCGGATCTGGTGCGAGAGTATGAAAAGGGAGTAATCGCTGTTCAAAAAAGGGATGAGAACTATAATGATCGAATGGATATTTGGGATTATTTTAACAAGGGAAAGCTGGTGCGTCAGGAACAGGATAAGAATGAGGATGGAAAGATTGATATGTGGCTATATTTTAATGAGGAGGAAAAGCTGATCAAGACCGAGCAGGATAAAAATTATGACGACCAATGTGATCAGAGAAGATTTTACCAAGATGAAATAATTGTCCGCATGGAAGAGGATTCAGACCATGACCGGGTCTTTGATCAAATATCCTACTTCAAGGAAGGAAAGGTAAGCAGGCAAACAAGGGATGAAAATAATGACGGGAACGTGGACCTTGACATGTACTTTGATGATCAGGGGCTCATTATAAAGAGTCACTCAGATCAGAATAAGGATGGCCACATGGATTGCCTACGCACCTTTTCTGGCGGAGTTATTGAAAAGGAGGAGATGGACACCAATTATGACGACAAGGTAAATCTTTGGATTTCTTACCAAAAGGGGAAGGTTTCCCATCAAAAAGAAGACAGCAATGCTGACGGCAAAGTGGATATCTGGGTTGATATGGATGATGAAGGTCGGCCCTTAAAGAGTCGTCAGGACTCAAACCATAACGGCACACCAGAGGTGTGGGCTGAATACAAAAAGGGTACGCTTCATAAAGTGAGCCAGGACAGTGATGAGGACGGCAAGATTGATATTTGGGATTTTTATCAGGCTGGCAAGTTGGACCGGAAAGATCAGGATGTAAATGGAGATGAGAAAGCCGATATTCGCTGGTACTATCAGAATAAAACCTTACATAAAAAGGAACTGGATACTGATCTTGACGGTCGTATGGAGACAGTAGAAATGTATTCTGCCAAAGGGGTTATGATAGAAAGCCGGCATGATGATGATCAAGATGGCGGTTTTGAGCTTACCTGGTATTATGATGAAAAAGAGGAGCCCATCAAAGGCGAAAAAGATCAAAACAAGGATAGTCAGATAGATCTTTGGATATATTATCAAGAGGGAAGGTTGGAGCATATTGAAGAGGATAAAGATCATGACGGGGTGGTTGATTTTTGGGAATATTATGACCACACTGAGGCGGTAATTGCCCGCAAAAAAGACCTTAACCGGGATGGTGTACCTGATAAAATAGAAAATTTTTGATTACATAAAAGGTAATCATTCAGTCCCCTCACCCCAACCCTCTCCCCAAAAGGGAGAGGGAGTTGAAATGGTAAGCGCTACCAGCCTTTCATTGGAAACGACGGGAGGGGGAGTGAACGGTTACCCTAAAAGAATATAAGATGATAAGGAGACTTAAGCTATGATCGCTTTTTTAAGTAAGGGAGGACCTCTCGTTATTCCCATTATCCTTTGTTCAGTGATTTCCTTCACCCTTATTGGTGAAAGACTGTACCGGTTTCATAAAGCAAAATTAAAAGATCCCATGTTTTTAGATTCTATTAAGGAGTTAATCAAGGATA
>JAUWIR010000469.1 GCA_030605265.1 Pseudomonadota bacterium
CACCCGATGATTTTATTATCGGCACAGGAAAAGCCTTCACTGTTAAGAACTTCTGCGAGGCTGCCTTCAGCCATGTCGGCTTAAATTATCAAGATTATGTTGTTACAGATCCTTTATTCTATAGACCTGCCGAGGTTGAAATATTACTGAGCAATTCAAATAAGGCCAAGGCCAAGCT
The DNA here is from genome assembly GCA_030605265.1 of Pseudomonadota bacterium. GTDB lineage: Bacteria > SZUA-182 > SZUA-182 > DTGQ01 > DTGQ01 > JAUWIR01. The sequence goes on from JAUWIR010000469.1 coordinate 179, forward strand.
GGGGTGGCAAAATAGTATCGAATTTAAAGATTTGGTTATCGAGATGGTTGAAAATGATATTGCGCTCTTAAAAAATAGAGGACAACACTGAATTTTACGCTAAATCTTTCGTAAAATGGGTTATTATACACAATGGGCCCCCGAAAAAGCAAAAAAGGAAAGATATTATGAAAAAAGCCCTCATTACCTGTATTACCGGGCAGGACGGCTCCTACCTAACAGAATTGTTGTTGAGTAAAGATTATGAAGTCAATGGACTTATTCGTCGCACCTGATGAAGAAATGATCGAGATTTATAGATTATCCGGCCATAGATATCCTGCACCATTAGCCTATAAAAAGGAGAATGAAAAAATAGAAGCAACCTTAATCTTAGATGGTATTCATCGCTGGTCTGCGTATAAAGAATGCGGATTTAAAAAGATAGAGGCTAAGCATTGGAAGATGGAACCAGTAGATTATGAAACAAACAAAATAGCCCTTCTCCTTGAAGGAGCAAGATGCAACTTAAAGCATGGAGATAGATTAAGCCCTAGGGATAAAAAACAGATTGCGCGCGATATAGCAACATCAGATACCGAATGTATCTATACTGAAGAGGCTCTTGCTGAAAAGTTAGGCGTAATAAGACAAACAGTAAATACCTGGATTTCAGATATTAGAGCTCGTCAAAAGGCCGGCCGGGATATTATTATTATCCGCTTAAACCGCCTTGGCTGGACTCAAGATCAGATTGGGGAGGTTGTGGGCTTAAGCAGAAACAGGATATCGGAAATTGTCGGAAATGCTAATTTTAGCGAAATCGACACTTTACTTTCACAGGGTCGGGAAATGGATTACATAGCAAGGCATTATCATATGGATATTCCTTTTGCCCTTTTCTTACATTTAGAGGGAAGGACAGACCAAGAAAAATTCAAAGAGCTTGGTTGGGGGCTTCGCACATGGGATCAGTGGAATTTTAATGAATGTGATGAACGCTTCGGAGACGATTGGCCCGGCAGAATACCGGCTCAATTAGTGGCTCATACATTATTCTATTTCACAAATCCCGGCGATCTTGTCCTTGATCCCATGGCCGGGGGCGGTGTTGTCTCTGATGTCTGTCTTGTCTTTGAGCGAAGATGTGAATCCTTTGATCTTGCCGCCAGGGATAATAGGCTGGAAATCAAATATCATTATTGGAATCTTAAAGATAAAGATTGGCCGACAACTAAAAAGCCGGATTTGATATTTTTTGATCCGCCCTATTACAGCAAAAAGCCCCCTCCCCCATGCATCTCCTCTTATTCCAAAGAAGAATATGAAAAATTCTTTAAAGGATTTTTTCTGCTGGCCCATAAAAATGCAAAAGAGACAACAAGGATAGCCTTTTTAAATGCTGATTGGCGAGATTTTCAATCCACGCCGGCCTTAAAAGAACCGCAGAACAATTCAATCACTATATTTGATTACCATAGAATATTATCTGAAACGGGATGGAAGGTAACCCATCGCATAGAGTGCCCTCTATCATCCGAACGAATGACCGGAAATGAGGTTCAAAAGATGCAAGATAAACGCATTCTAGGAACAGTCGGAAGGAGTCTGCTCATTGCCCGGAGGGTAGTATAAAAAGGACCCTCCGTGTCACAAACCGGTATATGTTAATCGCAAAACATATTAACTCAATAACACGGCAGATCATCAGCTAAATAAAAGGAGATAATAACCATGCAACTGATTGAATGGGAACTGAATAATGTTTAGAATAAAAAAAGGGCAAGCAAGCAAGGAGGTGTTTTATGGCACAGGTTGCCGTAGCGAAAAGAAAATATACCTATGAGGATTACCTGAAAACACCTGAAGACAAAAGGTATGAGCTCATAGAAGGGGAATTACTTATGACGCCGTCACCTATTACACTTCATCAAAGAATATCCGGAAAACTTGAGTTTGAATTAAGAAAATTTGTTATAGAACATAATCTTGCTGAAGTCTTTGATGCGCCTTATGATGTATATCTGGATGATGAAAATGTAGTTCAGCCGGATATCCTCTTCATTTCCAAGGAGAGATTTGATATTATCGGTGAAAAAAATGTTCAGGGCGCACCTGACCTGGTTGTTGAGATAATCTCGGAGAATACCATTTATCGGGATATGGTGCAGAAAAGAAGGCTTTATGAGAAGTTTGGCGTAAAGGAGTATTGGATAGTAATTCCGAAAGAAGGCTTAGTAGAAATTTATACCCTTAAGGATAATTTATTTCAGCATTATAAGGCATTCCATAAAGATACTGTCCTTGAATCACCCTATCTGAAAAATATAAAGATACATTTACAAGTGATCTTCTCTTAATCATTACTATTAAGCTTACCCATTAGGTTAATGTATGAAAAGGGAAGCAGCAGTGAGGAGATATTAGCGTTATTTGAGTTTATAGACGGCGCCTTAGAGCTGCATGATGAGGTCTTGGATACGAAAATAAAGGCTATGTGAAGTTGGTGAGGTTGTGAAGTTGGTGTCATTATGTTACCAGAGGACAAATATGCCAACAAACCGCTGGGACGGAGCAAAAGACTGCCCTGCCCAGTAAGCTGACTTCATATCGAAAACAATTATGTTGGATATAAAAAAAATAAAAAAAAATTTGCATAAACGTGAAGAAATAAAAAAACAGGCTCGACTTAAGCGTTTTGATGCAGCCACAAGAGATTTTTGTACAATTGTTCAGATGATCATTAACAGATATTCCCCTAAAAAGATTGTGCAATGGGGATCATTATTGCTTTCTGAACAGTTTGATGAAAATTCTGATATTGATATTGCCATCGAAGGCATTTTGGATGCAGCAAGATACTTTGCGCTGTTGGGGGATGCAATGGAACTGACACGATTTCCATTGGATATCGTTCAATTGGAAAAAATTGAACCTGAATTTGCAGAATTAATTTTATTAAAGGGAAAAATTATTTATGAATCTTGAAATAAACATTCAAACCTTACGCGCGGAAATCAATAAGTCATTTTCAGTACTGACTCGTATAGAGGATTATATTGTAGATTTTCAACAGCAAAAATTAAATAAAACGCCTGGTCTTGATGAAGCAATGATCGTCACACAGGCAATTACAAACTATTATACTTGTATAGAAACGCTCTTTCTTCGTATTTCTAAATTTTTTGAAAATAATCTTGATAAAGAACAATGGCATCGTTCCCTGCTGGAAAAAATGACATTGGAAATCAAGGATGTCAGGCCGAAAATTATCTGTGAATCAGTATATCATGGCTTGCTGGAATTGTTAAAATTTCGACATTTTTCAAGATACTATTTTGAATTGGACTATGATTGGGACAACCTAAGATTTTTATTAAAAAAATTCAACGATATTCATGTTCAAGTCAGGACTGACCTGTCCGAATTTGATTGTTTTTTAAACACGTTGTTATCATCGTGAATGGGACTGAATTATAAGCCCTTCGTGCAAGCAAACCTGTTTCATCTTGATTTCTTGGATAATACCCGTTATAAGATCTTGTTTTGCTTCAGACGAAATCATAATTTTCTTCAATTTGAGTTAGCTTGAGTGTAGAATTAAAAATTTGCCGGCTAATGGCATTTTATTGGGGAAAAATATGAGTGAAAAAAATGTTGAACTGTTGAACTGGGGTCGGACCATGCTAATTAATTGATATTACATGTAAAAATATTAAAATAAAGGCTTATTTTGGCCTTAGAAGGCTCTTTTTGATCCTACGTTCGCCACTTAAAAAATGCAGTCTTCTGAAAGCCTTGTAAATAAAGGGATGCAGAGGTAAGCATTTTTTGTTCTACGCACATTATGTATTGATAGAGGTAATATCCCTTTCTGCCAGATAATCTGGCTCTACTAAATGATTACAACCTAAAACATCCAATATTTCTTTTTGTTGCTTTGTGACTTGAGTAAGTTTTGAAATAGTGCAG
>JAUWIR010000449.1 GCA_030605265.1 Pseudomonadota bacterium
GATTAATATCTGGCATTTCCAATACATTTTTTACATGCTAGTATTGAGTCATCAATTTTAAATTTAAAACATCTCTTCTTTTTGGATAAATATGATAAAGCAAGCATATGTTAATAATGAATGACCCAAAAAGGATATACACAAATTTAGCATGAAAAAAATTCAAAAAAATAGTACAGATTTAACACCCTAGATTCTATCCAAGGGAGGTATCCAAGCGGTATAGAGTTGACAACCGGGGGGCCCTATAAAATTATGGTCACAGATGAGGATGGACAGTATGGGTCTGCTGAATATATTATTGGGCAGCGGTTTTTAGGTGGGATGAATTTTTTTGTCTTCCCGCCTGCCATTTCTGCTCAAAATAGTTCCAAATCTTTGTTAAATTATTTCGGATCCAAGGTAGTCAGAAAGATAGAGGATATTAATACTCAAGAAGTATGCTATTTTGATGGGGAGGCTTTATGTGGCCCTGATTTTTCTCTTGAAGAAGGGAAAGGGTATCTTCTTTATTTTGATCCAATATATTATAATGCAGATTTCCTAACGGACCCTAATAATCTTGTGAATGGGCCGAAAACTCTGGAAGAGGGGATTAATTTAGAAAGGCTCTCCTCGTTCTCGTTACCTGAGGGTGACCGGACAACGTATCAATCATTTGAAGAATTAAATAACCAACCTAATCAAAAGGTCCCTAGTGTGCTCTCTTATGAGGCTGAAACCGGGAAATATCAGCCCACCTTATCTTTTTTTGGCCATATAGCCGGGGTGAATAAAAGAGTGAGGAAGGATGAATTGTTTTTAATATATAAACAACAGTAATGGAAACAACAATAATGGCCTGATTAAAAGTGGATGATTTTCCTTTCATTAAATTTTAGGCCATGTTATACTTATCTTCGTGTTTATCAACACCATATTCCCTCTATAAAGAATAGTAAATATTTAACTTATTAGTAATTGATTTATAGTCGATCCTAACCTGGACAAACGAGAACCAAAACATATCTAATTGTTTTTTTACCACGAAGGGCCTATGGAAGTTGAAAAAAAAATATCAATAATTATTCCTGCTTTTAATGAACAAAAATCTATTCAACAACTGATTAATCAGATACAAGAATCTGTCTCTGTTTTTGAGATTCTGGTCATCGATGACGGGTCCTCTGATAACACGGGAACTATTGCTGCCCAAGCCGGGGCCAGGGTCATTCGAAATCCCTATAATAAAGGAAATGGAGCTGCAGTTAAGACGGGTATTCGAAAGGCTAAGGGAGATATACTTGTTTTTATGGATGCTGACGGCCAGCATGATCCGAAAAATATTCATCTATTGCTGGCGGAAATGGAAAATTACGACATGGTTGTCGGGGCCCGGGTAAAAAGAAGAGGGGAAGCTTTTTACAGGAATGTGGCCAATAATATTTATAATATCTTTGCTTCCTATATATCAGGGCAAAAAATTTATGATTTAACCTCAGGTTTTCGGGCCGTTAAACGGAAAGTTGCCTTAAAATTTGCCTACTTACTGCCCAATACCTTCTCCTATCCTACAACGATTACACTTTCTTTGATGAAGGCCGGATATAGCGTTAAATATATTCCTGTTGAGAATCGAAATAGATATGAAGGGAAGAGTAAAATCAAAATCTTTCGAGATGGAATACGCTTTTTTTTGATAATTCTCAAAATTGCCAGTTTATTTTCACCTCTGAGGGTATTTTTCCCTGTTAGTTTAGGATTTTTCTTTTTAGGCTCACTGAATTATCTTTATACTTTTTTAAAAAGTCACACTTTGACCAATATGTCGGTTGTACTCTTTGTCACCAGTGTCATTATTTTCATGTTAGGATTAATAGCCGAGCAGATTGCTCAATCCAGAATAGAATGGATTGATATCTTCTCTGAAGATTCAAATTAGTATATCTATGCATATCTTAGTAGATATTTCTCATCCCGCACATGTGCACTTTTTCCGGAATGCCCTCAATTTATGGGAAAAAAGAGGCCACCGGGTCTCGATAGTATCACGGGATAAAGATATTACCCTTGAGTTGCTGGACAAGTATGGGTATCAGCATACTTGTCTCAGTAAAGCTCGAAAGGGAATACTCGGATTGGCCTTTGAGCTTTTGGAGCATGAGGGCAAATTATATTGGATGATGAGAAATGATCCCCCTGATATTTTTCTTGAAATAGCAGGGACTTTCATTGTCCATGCAGCCAAATTGCTAAAAAAGCCCTCTGTTGTTTTCTATGATACGGAAAATGCAACCATCTCCAATGCCATAACCTATCCTTTTGCTACGGCCATTTGCACTCCTTCCTGTTATCAGGGTAGGGTAGGGAAGGGACACATTACCTATAGTGGTTACCATGAGCTGGCCTATCTTCACCCCGCCCGTTTTCAGCCGGATCCGGAAATTATTAACAAATTAAAAATTCCTCAAGATAAACCTTACACTATTGTTCGTTTTGTAAATTGGGAAGCAGGGCACGATGTTGCTCAAAAAGGATTCAGCCTTCAGGGGAAAATTCGCTTGATCAACGAGCTTAATTCTTTCGGTCCCGTTTTTATCACCTCGGAAGCGCCTTTGCCAAGAGAATTAGAGGGTTTTCGTTTCCCTTTATCCTCTTCATTAATTCATCAGGCCATATCCTTTAGCAGTTTATATGTTGGAGAAAGCGCCACCATGGCCTCTGAATGCTGCATTTTGGGGGTGCCGGCTATTTTTGTTTCTCCAGTGGGAAGAGGGTATACTGATGAGCAGGAAAAAGAATACGGGCTTTGTTATACCATATCTGATAAAGAGGAGGATAAGGCCATTTTTCTTGCCTTGGAATTGATGCGCAATAAAAGTAAAGAGCAATGGCCAATGAAAAGAGCAAAGATGCTTCAGGAAAAAGTTGATGTTACCCAATGGATGGTCCAATTTGTTGAAGAACTTGTAAAAAAGGATGGTGATTTAGAAAAAGTGCGAGAAATTATGAGGTCCTTTCATGGCTGATAAATTTATTCTTAAGGTCAAGGCATCGTGTCAAGCAGTTTTAGATTATGCAAAGCATCATTCCTACAAGGGGTATGGAAAGCACGATGCTCTGAATAGCGCTTTTTTAAAAAGAACTGCCTTTCAGCAAAAATGGTTGCGACTTCTATATATACAGTCGATCATGCGCTGCCCCATCAATATTCGCCCGCTCCTGGGGGTAAAAGTTTATCGAAACCCTAAAGGGATCGCTTTATTAGTGCGAAGTTATTTTAATCTTTATCAAACCTTCCCTAAGCCTGAATATCGCCAAGAAGCCCTTTCTTTACTTCAGTGGTTGATTGAAAATTCTGTAAAAGGTTACTCAGGGGCCTGCTGGGGATATTTTTGGGATTGGCAGGACCTTGGTTTTTTTGCTCCCTTTGGTTCTCCCAATTGTGTGGTGACAACTTTTGTGGGGCAAGCTCTGCTTGACGGGTATGAAAACACCAAAGAGAGTAAATTTTTAAAAATAGCCGGAAGCGCTGTTAATTTTATTCTCCATGATTTAAAAGTGCTTTGTGAAGACAAGAAGATGAAATGTATCAGTTATGTGCCTGACGAATCTATCACTATGAAGGTAATGGATGTGAGTGCTTTGGCTGCTGCTTTTTTAGCGCGGGTTGCCTTTTTTACCGGTGAGAAGGAGCTATTAGAAGAAAGTTGTCGGTTGATGAATTATGTTATGGATAAACAAACAAATTATGGCGCCTGGTTCTATACCGAGCCCCCATCCTCTTCCCCGGTAAAGCATGATAACTATCATACCGGCTTTATTCTTGACACTATACTAGATTATGAAAAAGCAACAGGGGATAATCGTTTCAGAGAGAACTATAAAAGAGGGCTACAATTTTATCAAGAAAAACTTTTCCTCTCCAATGGGGCCCCAAAATGGATGAGTGACAAAGTGTTCCCACTGGATATTCATGGTGCCGGCACTGGTATTGGTACCTTTAGCAGGGCATCTGTTTTTGAAGAAAAGCACTATCTTGCGCAAGCATTAAAAATCGCCGGCTGGGCCATTGAGAATATGCAGGCAAAGAACGGCGCCTTTTACTATCAGAAAAGAGTATGGCATACCAAGCGATTTACCTTGATGAGGTGGTGTAATGCCTGGATGGCACATGGTCTTTCAACACTGGTGAAAATTTATCATAATAATCAGGAATGATCTTCAGAGTCTTTCTTATGCTCTTTGTGTGAACTCTGCAATAAACTACCTTGGTATTGTAATTAAGTAAACTATAAATTATATTTTACA
>JAUWIR010000237.1 GCA_030605265.1 Pseudomonadota bacterium
AATGTCATCTTCATGAAGAGAATTCATCACGTTCAGTTCATGGCACGGCTATTGGCTGCGATAAATGCCATCACCCCCATGACGGTCACTACCGGCTTGATCAGTCACAACTGGCCAGATCTATTTTAATGGAGGGGGCCAATCCTGACAACTTTAGGGCTATGCCAAATGTTAGTGGGTTTGAGGCTCACAGGAAAAATTCGGTTGACTCGGTTGATCCGGTTGATTTGGTTGATAAGGATATTTCAGCTATTTGTTATAGTTGCCATGGACCAAATGGATCCGAGTTAATGCGGGAAGTAGGGGCAAAACCGATCTTTGGCGACAGCGCCAAAACACCCTGCGAACATCACCCCATGGGGAGCAGCGCACAATTGGGAAAGGCGCCTCGAGCCCCGGGGTTATCCAAGGCCCCTCTTAATCTTCAAGGGCAGGTAACCTGTATTTCCTGTCACACTGAATTTCATAGGGGAAATTCCCTCTATTTTTTACGAGAAGACTTTACTGCAGATAACGCCGCTCTTTGTCTTGGTTGCCATACAGATAAAAATGCAGCTAATTTAGGAAAATCCGGAGCAGCTCATCATCAGACTGCAGAGAAAAGTCCGAATCAACGGGGAGAGTGTATGTTTTGCCATTTTATTCATGACGGCCCTGATAGGGGAAACCAGTTGACCCCTTCCCTCAATGCTTTAATTCGAGTTTCTCCTGTAAATTTAGCCTGGTCCGATCAGATAAATAATTCTGATACAAACAATTTTGAGGACATGTGTTTTGGGTGCCACAGCTCCGATCAATACATGAAAGGGACGGGAAAGTCCGGGGCTAAATTACAAACAAATGTATTTTTCAGCCATCGTTTCTCCTGCACACCCTCCTCACGGATCACCCCAACCCTGCCTGTTTCGGACGGTCATTTAGAGAACGTCCTTAATGATTACGGGATTGAAGAAGGGGAAATCTTTTGCAGCAGTTGTCATAATGTTCATCAAAGCAAAAATTCGCCTTATTTGCGAGGGACGGTGTCAGCGTATGAGAGTGAAGCCTTTTGTGTCCAATGTCATAATCCTCACCCAGCTGGAGGAAAATCCAGTCATCCTATAAACATCTCGGCAAATCCGGAAGTTACTGATGAATCTTTTGTTGAAATTTTTTATAATGGAAAAAGCGGAACAGGGAATGGGATAACTTCTGATGAAACAGCTTCTGGTCAGATAATTTGTCTGACATGCCACAGTATCCACAGCGCCTCAACTAATTTCAACGGCCAAATCGAAACATCAGCTGCAGATGATAAAGATTCACAAAAACACGGGAAGTTATTGGTAAAGGACAATTATTCTTCATCTTCCGGGAGTGACTTATGTCGTACTTGTCACCTTCCCTATGAAAAGATTGCCGGCTCACGTCATGATTTTTCAGATTTTGATCTGGGCGCGGATATATCATCAGGGGTCTGTTCTTCATGCCATCTGCCTCACGGTTCCCCGGAAAAAGAATTACTATGGTCAAGGAGTTTAGAGGAAGAGCGAAAAGGGTTTAATCAGATGGATAAGCCGAATTATCGGGTGAATGGGACACTTTTTTGTTACGACTGCCACGATGATCATTATGCTGTTGATGATGACCCTCCTTTGAACGGTTTCTTTTATGCTCCACAAGACATTGCTTTTGATGACGGCCCGGGGAAAAATTCAAAAGTTGGTTTCTATGAGACCATCCCCCCTGGTTCCTCCGGAAATAACGGCATTAAAGATCCTCCGACAACCGGCACTGAAACAGGGGGACACTACATAAAAACATCCGGCCTCACTCATCTTATAAATGGAATAAATACCGGCGACAAACTACCCTGCAGTACCTGCCATAACCCTCATAATACAACCGGCAACGAAATGTTTCTTGATATTACACCATTAGCCGGTAGTTTTGATACTTATACCGCCAGCAGGAAAACAAGAAATGGGACAGGAACAGGAAGAGAAATTTGCGCCTCCTGCCATGGTTACTCTGAATCAGATAGACCACAGAATACTCCTGCGGAACTTTTTGATATTGAAATTGTCAAGACCCCCTCTCAAGACCAAATTCAACTACTCGCTCATACGGAAGATTCCGAGGAAATGTGCACTAAATGCCATGTTCATAATAGAATGGCAGTACCTGAAAAAGCTGCTTCCGGCCCTGTAACTCATAAAAATCACTTTACGAGTTTATTAGCTGAAGGAGAGGAAAGCATTATCCCTCATAGAAAATCATTTAATGATGAAAGTGGAGAAAAAAATTGTGATATCTGCCATCCCCCGGACCTTCCCTATCTGCGCGGCAAATTGGTTTTTAATGATGGGAAAACTTTTGATGAAACAACAGCTTGTGATACTTGCCACAGTAAGGACGGGGTATATGACGGTGCAAATGGATACTCATTGAATATCTCTGCTCAGGATCACGGAGCTAAAGATAACTGGGAAAACGGGGTGTATGAATATTTCTCTAATGAGCAGGGGGAATTGGAAACGCGGTTGAAAAAAGGGAAAGAATCCTGGTGTATTGGTTGTCATGATAATCGTCCCGCAGCTATTAAAAATCCCTATTTGCCGGAGCATTTATGGGTGCAGGCCCCAAATATTGCAGGAGATGAAGGGGCATCCTACGGATTTTTTATCAGCGGGCATGGTAAACCCAAATATTTTAGCTATCAACAATCAGACCGATCCGGTGCCGGGCTTATTTGTGTGAATTGCCATAATCCCTCAAAGAAGATGATTGTAAATGACCAAAGGGGCAAGGATAATTATAAGAACTGGCAAGCAAATAATTTTCGCTTAAAACTTCCCATGACACTTCCCAGAAGGACGGAAGAATATCACAGCCAGGATTTTAAACTCTGTTTCTCCTGTCATGATGAGGCCTCTATTGTTGGGCTGCCGCCCGGATATCGCGATTACACCGGTAACCACAACCCTTCTGTTAATCTGGATATTGAAAAACATCCTGTAACCCGCTTCAGCAATGCTGACCCACGTGGTATTTATCCACTGCGAATAATGGGGCAATCAATCAAAATCGATTTTAGCGTAATTTTTCCTTATAACAGTTATAATATCCACTGGAATCACCTATCACTTCCCAATGCAGACCTGCCTCAAGATGCGGTCATAACTCCGCAAGCTCAGCAAAGCAGCAGTGTTCAAAGGACTCAAAGCTGTTTTTCGAGTAGATGCCACGGCGGCACCGGCATAGTGAAAGAGCGAGCCACTTCTTTTTGGGATTCAGATAAAGACGGGACCTTTGACTCACGCCCTTCCTGCACTGCCTGCCATAATCCTCATGGGACTCGCCATGTGTCTATGACCCGCAACGATCTTGCCATCACTCATAACGGCCCTGGTAATGATTGGGAATATGGCCTTATTGGCAGCAAGGAATATGGTCTTTATACAGACACTATTGATAATTACAATGATCTTTATTGCGGAGAATGCCATGCACAAAATCTAAGAACAGGCGGCGGCGTTATTTATTATCCTCAACCTTTAATTAAGGATTTGCTTTCTCCAGCCTCTCCAAAATAGCTTCCAAGTAACTTAAAGCAGATTTTGTGCTGTAACCATCTGAAACAATATGTAAAAAGTTACTTATAAAATGTGGCCGGCCTGTCAGGTATTATGCTGATAAGGCATTAAACAAAATAGAATTTACCGCAGAGAACGCAGAGGACGCTGAGTTTTTCTTATTTTCTCTCTGCGAACTCTGCGTTCTGCGGTGAAAAATTTTTACCTTGATCTAAAACATGTCAAAGTGAGAATTGCTGGTTGGCTAATATAGTATACTGTATTGTGATTTTTGCAAAAGTAGATTAAAATAGTAAAGCAAATCATTATTTTACATCATTAAGAATTGGAATCGAATTTGCATATCTTTAAATAAGATTAGAATAATATTTTTTTACCTATGCTGAGGCGAATTAATCTAATACTCTTTTCAAAAAGAAAAGAGGTATGTGTATACATTACTAGAATAAAGTATCTAAAGATCTATAGAATTTTTGATGTGAAAATAAATTGCTACTATGAAAATTTTTTCTTATAGTATAACCTGGTTTTATTATACTGTTATTGTAATATTTGCTAACTGCCATTTCTTTTTCCCTATTCCTATAGCTTTTGCAGTAAATGGGCCTCATGCCAGACCAAAAACGGGAAATAATAAAGGTGTTTGCGCTAATTGTCATACACCCCATGGGGCCAAAGGTGACAATATTTGGGCCCTGGATATTCTTGATGACTTCAAGGGGACCCATGCTCTTTGCCATTCTTGCCATAATGATCAGAGCGATGAATATGTATCCATGTCTCTCCTTGGCGACGACATAGTTTTAGGAGCTAAAGGCATTGCCGATGTTTTTGTCCCTGGAAAACGTGAAAATCATGTTATGCATGGGGGGGCATACATTGAATCAGGATCTTATCCTGAAAAGGCCACAACCCTCTGGCCTGAGAATTTTCCCGAGGATACCTTTTGGCTTAACCCAACTGATTGTGATACCTATCCTAAATTAACTTCAGGTGTTGCCCATGGCCGAAAAAATAAAAATCTTAATTATCAGGCTGGCGGAGAGGGTTTCTATTGCGGCAGTTGTCATGATCCTCATAACGATCCGGCAACATGGTCTGATATTTATTTAGAAAAAACAAAAGGAGGTGCCTATCTTCGGACAAAAGATGGTGAAGTGGGAACATGGAAGGATGGAGATGATATATATAAGGGAGGGAAAAGAAAAGCATTTTGTAATGAATGCCACGCTACAGATAAAAAGGATGTCAAGGACATTAAATACAGCCCTTGGTATCCAAATGGCCACACCCTAGCAGAAGGAAGAGATTGTTTGGATTGCCATCACCCTCACCGGGGAACGGTACTCATAGAAGAGATTGGAAAAACCGAAGATATTGGTCGAAAAATCTTTTGCCCTGACCGTGACGTTGAAGCCGAAACAAGAGACATCATTAATTATCGAGCATTACCTAATGTCCCCGGAATAACCGATAGTCCTGGGGAAGAATCTCCTTCTTATTTATGTTATTTCTGCCATGGCGCTCAAGCCGGGGATAAATGGTTTGAGATGGGGGCAAGCATTATTCATGGGGATGACAGCTCAAGCCCACGTGAGCATCATCCCATGGGCTTACAAGCAGTATACGAGAAAATCCCCAGGGCCCAGTTTGAAAATGTGCCCATGAATAAAAAAGCCCAACTAACCTGCATTTCCTGCCACTTTGATCACCACAGAGGGAAAAGAAAGAATAATTTCTTGCGCTGGGATTTTCAGGAGGACTCTGCAGAGTTTTGTAAAAAATGTCATCCGAATAAAAATGAAATGTATTTAGGTGATCCGGCATTTCCTTCTCATCGAAAAACCCAAGAAACTTCTCCCTTGAAAAGAATTGTTGCTGATAGAGTTGGTAGTGATAAGGATAATACTCTTAATCAAGTAAACTGTGGAAATTGTATGTTCTGCCATTTCATTCATGACGGGCAGAGGTTTGATGAAAATTTTGCTTATGTGTCCCAGAGGGGAGAAGTTTTAACTCCGGATTTAGATGCTCTTATGCGGGTCCCTCCCCAAAATTTAAGATGGGCTGAAAGAAGTGCGGATGATGATTTGGAAGATTATGAGGATATGTGTTATGGCTGTCATCGTAACCAAGGGATAGTAAGAGGGCCAGGCTTGCAAGGGTCACTGCTGCTCCCTCCGAATAGCCTACCTCACGGGCAAACGCTTATACCGGGAAATAGAAATTTTAGCCATAGATTTGCCTCCCCGCCAAACCCGTTGTCTCCAACAATAGCGAATATAAGGGTGGGAGGTAAATTCCCGCTGTCTGACGGCTGGAACCCGAGTATTACCGACGGATCAATAAACGGCACTCTTAATGACTACGGGGTTAGTCCCGGGATTATTTTCTGCGGAACATGTCATAATGTTCACGATAACTTCAGCAATCCACGATCGCCATACTTAAGGGGAACCAGGTCTCCTTATGAAAAAATGGGATTTTGTGAGGAGTGCCATACCTTACCAGGTAACCCTATGTTAATTGACCCTTTTGTTAACCATCCGCTTGGCAAACACCCTGACCCGCCAATCACTGAAGTTGTCTGGCCCCCGGAATTTATTAGCGGAGTAAGTGGAGAAAAGGGAGGGGTTACCTTTGTTATCCCTGGTATGTCTCCGGAAACAGGTCAAATTATCTGCATGACCTGCCATAGTGTTCATGCCGCCTCGACTACCTTTGATGGATATGCCGATGCCCCTAGGGCCGTCGCTGGAATTCCTGTTGGGGTCCCCATCCCTGAGGGAAACTGTGGAAACCTTTTAGTAATGAATAACTATGCCAATCCTTCAGGCAGTGATATGTGTATCCGGTGCCATTTTGAATTTTCCGGTATTGTCAATTCACCCCATGACCTTTCGCCTGGATCACCTCTTCATCCAAACTGCCAAATCGGTTTCAAAGGCGTCTGCTCTTCCTGCCATGTACCTCATAATTCCGCTGCCGCCGTCACTTGGAGAGATATGCGCGGAAAAGAGGTCCCTCTGCTTTGGTCAAGACCTTTAGTTGAAGAAGAAGCCTTTTTTCAACAAAAGATTAATCCGGCCTATATGCTTGGCGATACACTTTTATGTTACGATTGTCATTCCAGGGTCAATAATAACCCTCCCTTAGAGTTATATGGCCCATTTATCCCACAGGATGTTGCTCTTATTGATGGGGTAGAGGGAGCATGCGGCTACTATGAAGTACCTCCCGAATCAGTTCAGGCGTTCCCTCCCTGGGGAATGAAAACCGGCGGGCACTATATAAAATCTAATATGGGAGCAGGTAGTATCATGCCGGGGGATAAACTGGCCTGCTGTGATTGCCATGATCCCCACCGGGGATGGACCAGAACAAAACGACAGAATCAGGCTTTTATCAAAGAGAAGCTGGGTGGGAAAATTAATGAGGGCTTCTATGCCAGTCAAAATATGGATTATTCAAGTCCGTTGCATGG
>JAUWIR010000588.1 GCA_030605265.1 Pseudomonadota bacterium
CCTTTAGGTTGTGATAAATCTTTTTGATTAACTGAATTTAAATCATGTTTATCCTGTTATCCTGTCTAAATATTTTTTACATTAGTGAATCTAAAAGTCTGATTGCACAGTTTAAAAGTCTTCCCGTCAGTAATTCCTTTTTATTACTGTTTTAAAAATTGGATGAAACAAAACCCGTCAACATAAGAGCCTTCCGTTCCCTCAGTCCCTCCTCCTGCTGAATATTTTGAGCTTAAAGAATCATAGGGGGTTGCATAAACATAGTCGGAATATTCACTTTCCGTCCCATAAGTGTTGTAAGAGGTTACCTTTAGAACATAGGTTGTTTCATTACTCAATCCATCGAGGGTGTAAATTGTTTCATTGCCAATATCACGCCTGACACTGGGATCTTCTCTACTTGTTTCAATATCATTTTCTGTGCGGTAATAAGCATAATATCCAATTACATCAGGGTCATCTACTGCTTCCCAGGTGAGCTCGACAGTGGTGTCTCCTGCATCGGCAATCAGACGGGTAGGGGGATTAGGAGATTTACTAATGCCGCGAAATCCGAAAATTTCTTTAAGCGTTTCCAGGTGCGCTCCTTTGTAAATAATCTTATCTTGTTGTAATATCGAGGCCAGATAATCGGCAAAGGTTGTATCCCCGCTATATCTGGCAAAATGTAAGAGTGTATCGGCCACATTTTTACCCAATTGTTGGCGAACATCCCACATGCCACCTGATAAAATTAAACTGTTTGCATAAGGGTCATCTCCATAATCATCAGGGTATTCAAAGGGGTTTTCTAAATTTCTTACATAGTCATGTCCGATCCACACGTCACCATCTCCAATCAGGTGACCACTGTCAGGGTTATCCGGATCATCGTCATCAGTCAGGGTCGCTGCCCAATAGTCGGAAAAAGCTTCATGCATTGCGTCAAGCTCCGTGGTGAAAACAGGCCCCTCATCTTCTCCGTCGGTGGTATTCAAAGAAGATGACTGAAGGGGCATAAAAAAGGAATAAAAGCTTTCTGTTATTCCATGTGTATATTCATGATAGATAATATCAGAGAATAGAGCAAAATTACGAAATCCGTTTCGTTTGCTGTCTCCCTCTCCGAAACAGATCAGGTGTAACGGGCTCCAAAAGGCATTGTTATAATTTTCTCCCCATCGAGTGATTACTTTAATAGGGCCTTTACGATCGGGGTTCATTCCATCAAATTCCGAATCGATGGTTTTTATATATTGAATCATTCGATTGATATGATAATAAACAGTTAATTCATCATACCCTCCTGAGGGGATATCATTGTAAGTGACTGGGCACCAGCAGTGTTGTACAGTATCGTTTGGATCAACATTTTCAACTACATAAAGAGCGTCTCGAGTGTCTTCATTGTATACTTCAACGTATTTTCCTGCTATTTTCATGGAAAAAGTATTTTTTTCCCAAGTAATAGAATTGGTATCTTCATAGAAGCTGAAATTGCCGGTGGAATCGGTAAAGGCCTGTTGACTTTCAAGTACTTCTATATCGTCAATTTTCCAGCCGCAGAATACCCCTGAACTATCAGTTGGTCCCATACTCCATCGGATTTTTACTGTTTCATTGTCTGCGTAGCGGGAAAGATCATAAACCTGCAGATTCCATCCCGTCCAAAGACCATCCTTAAATAAAGCATCTTCGACTTGACCCGTGCCATTTGACCAGATAGTACTCCAGGTTGAGCCATCATCATTGGAAACCTCAACTGAAGCCCGGTCATAGTTTTCATGGATACCATATGCATCTTCACAATATTCCTTATATACCCCTAACCATCTCCAAAAGCGTAAAATTACACCCTCTTTATCTAGGCAAGAAATAGGAGAAGTAGTTAGGTATTTTGGTCTCATGAGGTTCGAGTAATCCCCCCCAAGGTTGTATCCAAAAATATTATTTCCTGTATGCCCTTCTTCAGGGTTTGGAGGGCCCGCATGTCCGGGTATATTCATTAGTTCATTTATATTTTTCTGTTCCGGATCACCGAATTGCCAGAGCCCATCGGTTTGCCAGCCGGCCGGTTGATTATTATCCATAAGCGCTGTTTCTATAGGTTCACTTTTATTCAATATATAGACCTTTAGATCTTTAAAGGGGACTTTAACCGGATCGTCATTAAAGAATTTCGGTAGGATCATCCCTTCCACTTTACCAGTTAAGGCGGTTCGAGCTAAATTATGTCTTTTGATAATTTCAGCTGACTGAGCATCGACAAAATATCGATAATTTTTCCTATTAACAACCCAGGCAAGATAGTACTCTATCTCCCCTTCATAGTTAATAGGGAGAATGATTAATTGCACATCATTTTGATTAGGCCAAGTTTCAGAGGATTGAAGGTGCTGATCTACTATTTGTTGCGCTTCATTGTTATCTATCAAAGGACTACAATTAATGTCGATTTCCGGATAGGTATCTGATCCAAAATTTAACAATTCGTAATTTTCATTAAATTCAAATCTTATTCTACTTCCACCTACGGGAATATTCTGATAAATCTGTTGGAAATCAAGATACCAAATTTTATTTCTTTTAGTGATTCTTGTTAGTTTGATTTCAGAGCCATCCAATCGAAATAAATTTTTGTTTTCCTCAATAAAATTATAAGTATAATTTTCTAATTGCTCTTGGCCCCAAAAAATGTTTTTCCATAACCCTTTATTTTTTTCCCATAACCCTTTATCTGAAGGCAGACCTTTTTGAGTTATTCTGTGGGGAGCGCCGGTTGCTTTATTCCAGGTAACTTGCCAATCTGACCCATATTTTTTTGTAAATTTTTTCCATTCTTCTTCTCTCACTTCTTTTTGAAGTTTTTTTATTTTTCGCCCTCGTGTTTTCTTTTCCTGAATATAGTTATTATGTTGAGGAGATTTTTCCGCAATAAATGCCCATGATTTTCCAATTGAAAATGTACTTAATACGGTAAATGAAACAGCCAACAAAGCAATTTTGGTAAATCGATTTACTATTTTCACAGTCTTTTCCCTCCGATGTTTGCACATTTATTTCTATAAGTATTATCGAGTGGAGCGCGTTTACACTTCATCGGAATTGTTGAAAAAGAAAAATGTATATTTTA
>JAUWIR010000607.1 GCA_030605265.1 Pseudomonadota bacterium
AAGCATACCCTAAAAGGAGTCTCTCTATCCCGGACATCCAGGTATTATTTTCAAATACCGGAAGTCCTTTTAATCTTCGGTCCTCACCATTAACCCCCCATCGAATCCGAGTTTTCTCAATCCATTGTCTTATAAGCTCCAAGTCTTCTTCCTGCAGATCAAATTTATCTAAAACAAGGGGAGACTCAAGAATGTCCATGACCTCTATCTGACTAAATCTGCCCCAAAAAAGAGAAAGAATTTTTTTAAATACTGCAATAATTTGACTTTCCTCGTTTGTACGCTGATCAATAATAGTATAGGGAATTTTTATTTCAGATTCCTGACAGCCTTTAAAAACAGCATGGATGTAAGGAATATACTCTTTCATATTGGGCACAAAAATAAGGATATCTTTGGGGTCAAGGTTTTTTTTCTTTTCAAAAAGGTCCAAAAGGTAATCGGAGAGCGCCTCCATTTCCCGCATGGGGCTATGACAGGAGTGAACTTGAATTGAATGATCATCAGCAGCAATCAGTTTCTTCTCTGTGCCTCTTTTTCGTAAATTAAGGATATCCGATTGCAAGCAATTTAGAAGTGAATTATTACCGGGATCGCTAAATTTTGTCTCCTCATATCTGGAAATCTTTTCCGGCAGGTTATCAAAGGATTCATGAACTTGCTCAAAAAAAGATGCCCCATATTTCCCAAAGGAAGCAAGAAGCGGATAGCCGATATCAAAATGAAGCTCCTCTGAGGTGTAAATCCTTTTGTTTTTCTTTTGAAAATTTATTTTTCCTTGGATTTTGCCCGCCTTTTTTTCTGAGAGAAGATCATACCAATATTCCCTGCAAGGATCTAAAAGAAAAAGAGTCACCTTGATATGCTTTGATAGGGCAATCAATATATCTAAATGGAAGGGAGGCAAATTTGACAGACCAAAGACGGAAAGACGCTTTGGCCAATGAGCAGTTTTAAGATTAGGAGTAAAAATTTTTTCAAAGAATTGTTTTTTCAACCTGGCTTTATGATAACCTAAACCCTCCTGTAATAATTCCCTCCAAAGCCGGGCTTGCCAATGCTCCTCTGGACCCTCCTCCCAGTTCAAAATCCACTCAGGCCGATAGACAGTATATTGATCAAAGATTCCGGCTAACTGTTTTGCTAGCTGAAATAATTTTAAAGCATCCTGCATATCACCAAGATAATTTTGGAGACTTTCAAATCCAGGCTCATGTATCAATTGAGGGATCAATCCCATTAGTCTCCAGGTAAGCACCTCCGGGGCAAACAAATCATCCTCGGCAATATCCGGTAATATCTCTTTTATTAATTCTCGAACCGCCTCGTTAGGGAATGGATAAGAACAATTCCCCCAAATACCAAATTTTTCCGCCAATCTTATCGAAAGCCACCGCTCCATGCCCTTACTTTGAACAACAATAATTTCCCGCTGAAGGGGTGAGGGGAGTGGTTCGGAGAGATCCTCGATAAGGTAATCAAGAAGAATGTCTAAATTGTTACTAGAAAAAAGTTGAAGGCCTGACATAAAGTTCTCATTAATTATTTATTGAGATTGAAAATTTTTCCCTTTTCTCAACCTGTGCAATTAACTATTTTACCATGAAAATGCCCCTTATAGTAAAAATTATATTTTACCAAATACTATTTTCATCTCCGGGGGCGGTTAAAGTGAATATTTGACCATGAATGTTTACCATGGAAACGCATTTTGAGAAATATACGTTACTGAAAAAGTCATGGTTTCCATCCTCGGGGGTGAACAACTTGTTCATGAGTGTTTAGACAGGATAACAGGATTGACAAGACAATTTTTAATCCTGTCCATCATTCACAATAACTCTTGGACTTTACGCTTGATCTTAACTTTATTTGATTCTGCATTAAGGCCGCATTTACACAATTCTATTGACATACATTACAACCTTCTTCAGTGTGTGATAAATCTTTTTGATTAACTTGAAAGCATAGGAATTTTTATTTTTTATGCGGAGTTTCAGTCTTTGTGCCTCTGTGCCTCTGTTTCTTCTTTTAACTGGATTTAAATCAAGTTTATCCTGTTATCCTGTCAAATATTTTTTTTCATTAGTGATGAATCTAAAAATCTAATCCTTATTCTCTGACAAGATCACTTATCTTCACTTGCAGGGAATCAGCCAATCGGTCCAATAATGGAAGCCCCGGCATGTTTACACCGGCTTCAAGGCGAGAAAGATTCGGTCGTTTCATATCTGCCATTATGGCTAATTGTTCCTGAGTGAGGCCTTTTTCTTTTCGCAATCTTTTTATATGCTCACCTATGCGTTTACTTATTTCAAAATTTGGTTTTTTTCTTTTTCCCGCAGCAAGGTCTTCGATAACATCCCAAGGCACGGAGATTTCATTTCCACTTGTTTGAAGAACAGTGAAGACCTCGCCGTCCCCTTCAATATTTACCCCCATTATTTCAGAATGGTCATCTTCAGGAATCGGGCGCAATAATAAAAAAATATGCCCGTCTGCCATGGCCACACGGAAAGCATCTCTTTTATTGTCATAGGAGACAGCCCAGATTTTTACTGCTTCAGGGGGCACCTTATGGGCTAAATTCAATTCTCTTCCTCCTTAGTCATGTATCCTAAATCAATTAAAGCTTTTTTTAATCTTTTGGTTAAGGTAAAGACATCCAAAGGACATTGGTTTTCAATATCAAAACGCCCAATATTACGCCCTTCCAATGTTAGTATGTGAATATGGAACGGATCATGATCACCCGCATAACTAATAAAAATAAACCCAATATATATTTTCCGTCCCATTTCAAACATGTATCATATATGATACTTTTCGTCAATTATTTTTTCTTTTTCGACTATTTTGAAATTTATTTGCTGATACTTGGCTTTCTTAAAAGTATTTATGAGGACTGAATGC
>JAUWIR010000220.1 GCA_030605265.1 Pseudomonadota bacterium
ATAAATATCTAAAATTCTCTTTTTTTGCTTTTCTTCCTCTAAGGATAATTTTGTGCTGTGAGTAGCCAGCGACAGCAATTTCTCTCTTATGAAAATTTTCTTTTTTGCTGACAAATCTTCCAAAATAAAATTATAGAATTTTTGATCCAAATGTAAATAAAGACGGGCCTTTAATTCTTCCTTTGAAATCCCTGATTTGAGTGGATGGCGGGCATGAAAATCTTTAAGAATTTTTAGGGCCTTATCAAGTAATTCTTCAAAAAAAACATAGTGAATTGCCCATTTTGTCTGACTCTCAATTAAAACGATCTTATTGATTTTTTGCAGCTGAATAAGATTATTTTCTATATAAGTACTATTTTTATTCAGGCGAAGTTCCAAGAAAAAGCTATTTATTCCTGAAAAACCCTCCCTATGGATTAATAACTCAGTTTTCTCCAAATCTCCGCCTTGATTTAAAACTTTAAGCCCTTGAATAACTGAATCATTAAAACGCTTATGTTTGCAAGGCAGATTATCAATTATCAGCCCGCCTCCTATGGTAAGTATAGGGGAATAAGATCTTATGACAAATCGATCACCCGTCATCGGCGCTAGAGGCGTTTCTGATTGAAATTGAACAAACCCCTCCTCCCCGGGGGATAGCTCTTTTTGATCCAGTAAAATAACCCTGGATAATACTTCTGAAGCGCCGTTATGAAACCTTAGACGTTGTCGATTCTTTAGTTTATAAGGGCTGGAGGAAAGAAGATGTAATTTTGCATCTATTCGGATAGTAGGCTTTAAATGTGAAGGCAGAGAAAGCACTTGCCCCCTGGATAAATCTTTTTTTTCTACTCCGTGTAAATTGACGGCAGTTCTCTGCCCGGCATAAGCTTCTTCAACGGAATGATTATAAACCTGTATCCCGCGAACCTTGGCTTCTTTTTGTGAAGGAAAAAGCTGAACGCTCATTCCTTTCCTCATTTTCCCTGAAAGCAATGTCCCTGTAACAACAGTGCCAAAACCCTTCATAGTAAAAACCCTGTCAATTGGCAAACGAAAAATTCCCGAAGAGCTTTTGGAAGAAATTTTTGAAGCAAGCTTTTGTAAACCGGCAGTTAAATCTTGAATTCCTTTTCCCGTCTTAGCTGAAACAGGATAAAGGGGAGATTCTTCTAAAAACGAACCTTTAACAAATTGCCGAATGTCCTCTTGGATTAAATCAAGCCATTCAGGATCTACTAAATCGATTTTGGTAACTGCAATTATCCCCTGGCGAATCCCAAGTAAACGGCAAATATCAAAATGCTCCCGTGTTTGAGGCATGACACCTTCATCTGCGGCAATCACCAGCATAATGGCATCAATCCCCATAACACCTGCCACCATATGCCGGACAAACCTCTCATGCCCGGGCACATCAATAATCCCCAACCGTTGCCCTTTGGGTAAATCTAAGTCAGCAAATCCCAGCTCAATAGTGATCCCCCGTTTTTTTTCTTCCTTCAATCTGTCAGTATCAATACCCGTGAGGGTTTGGGTCAGGGAGGTTTTCCCATGATCTATATGCCCGGCAGTCCCTATGACAATCCATTTATTCGCAGTAGTCACTTTTTGTCCTCCATACTACCCAGAACTTCTTGTAGGTGATGAATGACTATCGGGATATCTTCTTCTTGAATTGTTCGAAGATTCAAATAAAAATGCTCTTGATGAATACGGCCTAAAATTGGTGGCGCTTGTAACCTTAATTTATTGGCCAATTGAGTGATTTTACTCCCTTCCAAGGTAATGGATAAGGAAAAAGACGGGAGTTCTTGTCTTGGGAAAGCCCCTCCTCCTACTCGCGAAATGTCCTCAACAATCTCTAATTTTACTTTGGGGGGGCGGTAAGATGATAAACTCTTTACTATTCTTTCGCCTCTTTCTCTCAAAGTTTTACAGGAAGAGGTAATCATGGACAAAACCGGAATTTTACTTATAGCGCTTGGTTCTTTATATAAATGAAGGGTTTTTTCAAGACAGGATAGAGTCATTTTGTCCGGCCGTAAAACTCGATTAAGAGGGTTTTCCCGTAAAGCTTTTGCATATTTCTTTTTACATAATAAAATTCCCGCTTGAGGCCCTCCTAATAATTTATCTGCACTAAAGGTAACAATATCAGGCCCTTTTTGAATCACTTTCGACAGAAAAGGCTCTTTTAGGCCATAAGGACTTAAATCCACCAAAGAACCACTCCCCAAATCATAAATCGTAATAATATGTTGATTCTTTCCTAAGTCAATCACCTCTTCCAAGGACACTTCTTCAGTAAAGCCTACAATCTGGTAATTACTTGGATTTACTTTTAAAATAGCTGCACATTCCGGAGTGACTGCTTTTTGATAATCTGTCAGGCGGGTCTTATTGGTTGTTCCAACTTCAACTAAGGTAGCGGAGCTTTTCTTGAGAATTTCGGGAATTCTAAAAGATCCCCCAATTTCAATTAATTCCCCTCTTGAAACAATAACCTGACGATTTTCAGCAAAAGTATTCAGGGCCAGTAAAACAGAAGCCGCATTGTTGTTAACAATAATTGCATCTTCCGCTCCAGTAATTTGCCTGAGCAATTCTGTAACAGATTGCCCTCTTTGCCCTCTTTTTCCTGAAAATAAATCTATTTCAAGATTACAATAATTACCGGCAATGATGGATAATTGTTCTACTACCTCTTCAGCCAGAATAGCTCGACCAAGGTTTGTATGTAAAATAACCCCGGTCCCATTAATTACCTTTTTTAAATTGGTAATTTGAAAATTATTAAAATATAACTCTACTTCATTTAATAAACCATCAATTGAAAAATCCAAATCAGGCAGGTTTTCTCTATCAGTATTGGATAAAATCCAATTTCTTTTCTGATCAAGGACTTTTCTAATCCCCTCTAATAATAGACTTTTCGGATACTTGGGAAAACGTCTTTTTGTAGCCTCATGATTAATAAAAAAATCAACTGAGGGAAGTTGTCTCAAAAAGTCCCTCTTTGTATCTTTTTGCATAATGCTTAAAATATCATAGGCCTGTTAAAATCTCAAGATGTTTTCCTATAGCCAAAATACTCTACCTTTTAAACCTCCTGCATTTGCACTTTGTCAGCCGGCATCAGGATATTATGCTTTTTCATAAAGTATCCTAAATTCCTGCGATCAATCCCCAATAATTTAGCAGTTCTACTTTTCACCCAATTTGCTTTGTCTAAAGCATTTAAAATTAAAATCTTCTCATAAAGCAGCAGCTGATTACGAAGGTTTAAATCTTGGGCCGGCATATTCTTATCAACTTGAATATTTCCCATGAGATTTTTTACTTCTGCAGTTTTATTCTCACTAATATGGGGAGGCAACGTTTCAGGGCGGATAGTATCCTTAGTCTCAACAATCATTGCATTTTCAATAGCATTCTGTAATTCCCGCACATTACCAGGCCATTTATATTTTACTAATAACTCCATGGCTTCAGGTGATACACCCTGTACTTTCGTCTGAATATCTCCCCGATTCATTCGGATAAAATTTTCTATTAATGAAGGGACATCCTCTCTTCTTTCTCTTAAAGGGGGTAAAAAAATTGTAATAACGCTCAACCTATAAAATAAATCTTCACGAAAAGCCCCTTTTTCCGATGCTTCCTTTAAAATAACATTAGTAGTGGCAATAACCCTTACATCCACCTTTATATTCCTGCTGCTGCCAACGGGCACAACTTCTTCTTCCTGAAGCACCCTAAGTAATTTAGCTTGCCCGTGCATGGGCATGTTACCTATTTCATCAAGAAGAATAGTCCCTTTTGTGGCCAACTCAAAGCGACCTTTTCTATCTGAAAGAGCGCCGGTATAAGATCCCTTTAAATGTCCGAACAGCTCACTTTCTAATAAACTTTCACTTAAAGCGGCACAATTAACTTTAATAAAAGGGCGGGTATTTCTCAAACTGTGTCTGTATATGGCATTGGCGACTACTTCTTTACCGGTCCCACTTTCTCCTTGAATCAGTACCGTAGATTTCGTTTTGGCGATGATTCCAATAAGTCTACAAATTTCCTTTATTTTCTCACTTTTCCCTATGATGTCCGCTTGGATGAAATCAGTTCCCATTAGTAACATCCCCCCAAAACATGGTTAACGCTATTGTAGCAGTAATGTCCTCAGTGTTCCTTGTATAGAGCAATACCTATGCCAATGTAAAATTAAATTTCTTTTCAGCCTCTCTTATCAATTGAAAACAGATAAAGTTCTTTATATTTAATAGCTTACCGATACCTATACTTTTTCAACAAACCTTATTAATCGAAGTATAGAGGAGAGCAAATTTAAAAATACATTAGTCATTTTATGAACATCTTTGCCTATATGAAATATTTTTCACAAATATCTCAGACGTATGAATTTTTTTGCCGACTACCCTGCTTTTACAATTTTCTCTATTCAATTTCATTATTAATTTCTCTTTTTGCCTTCCTTTCATGTTGATTTTTTTTACTAATTGAGATAGAATTTCTCACTTACCGGCGTTATATTCACCCTAAAATCCCAAAATTCACTAAGATATTAAGGAACGATACCATGGATATGGAGCCCAACCATTCGGATAAGATCATCCAAACTCCCCCTTCAGCCTGGTTCGCGGTTCATACACGATCCCGACATGAGCAAACTGTTTACGATCGGCTGATGAGTAAATCGATTTCTTCTTTCCTTCCCAAAATGGAAGTATGGAGTAAACGCAGGGATAGGCAAAAAAGGATTCGAGTGCCCATGTTCCGCGGGTACGTTTTTATCAATACTCTTTTAGACAATCGTTTATGGCTGACGGTCCTCCAAACTCCAGGTGTAGCTCGAATTATCAGTGTAGATGGGAAGCCCGCGCCGATCCCGGAACACCAAATTACTTCCATCCAAACTGTTTTGGAAAATGACACGGTAATCACTCCCTATCCCTATCTAAATATAGGGCAAAGGGTCATGATTGTAGCTGGACCTTTACGCGGGGTTGAGGGAATTTTAGTGAGATTTAAATCAAACCAACAAAGACTAATTATCTCTGTTGATCTTCTGCAGCAATCAGTTTGCGTTGAGATGGATACAATTGAAGTTGAGCCAATAAGTTTTTAAATAATAAATTATTTTCCTATAGAAACAGTATTCGTTGCATTCAGATTAAAAATATCTTTTCCTGTTAAATAATTTCCGGCAATTTTTTGAAAAAAACCGGCCCCTGCAATCATAGCTGCATTATCCGTGCATAAATTAGGTGCGGGATAATACACCTCAATATCTTCTTTTCTTGCTTCAATTTTTAATTTATCCCTAAGTCTTGAATTACAGGCCACTCCACCGACTAATACCAATTGTTTAATTCCTTCACATTTACATGCTCTTAGCGCTTTGAAAATAAGAACATCTACCACGGCTTCCTGAAAAGAAGCAACTATATCAGGGATCCCCTCAGAGATTTCTTCACCGGGAATAAAGGCCAGATCCCGAGAGCGAACATAGTTGAATACGGAGGTTTTTAATCCACTAAAGCTAAAATCAAAACGATCTTTATCCATATAAGCTCGCGGGAATTTAATTGCCGATGAATTTGCCTTTTTTGACAACCTATCTATAAGAGGTCCTCCGGGATATCCCAGATGTAAAAACCTAGCCACTTTATCAAAAGCCTCCCCTGCTGCATCATCTCTTGTTGCACCCAGTAATTTAAATTTTGTATGATCATACACGCTCAGAAGACTTGTATGTCCCCCTGAGACAATTAAAGCGATAAAGGGAAATTCCAAATCAGGATGGGTTAAAAAAACAGATTTAATATGCCCCTCCAGATGATTTATGGGCACAAGAGATTTTTGCTTCACGTAAGCCATTGCTTTAGCCGCAGATAGTCCTATTAATAAAGATCCAATTAATCCGGGGCCTATGGTCACTGCAATAGCCTCAATTTTTTTCCAGTTCATCCCCGTTTCCTGAAAGACCTTTTCCAATAGAGGGATAATGACTTCAATATGCTTGCGAGAGGCGACCTCCGGCACAACTCCGCCAAACTTTCGATGCGTTGAAATTTGAGAGGCCACAAGGTTAATAATAATTTCTCTTCCATCTTTGACAATGGCCACTGAAGTTTCATCGCATGAGGATTCAATCCCTAAAATATTCAAATTATTCCACCACCTTAGACAGGGGTACCAGAGTAATCCCTTTTTCTTGAAAATCTGAGACAGCTCTTTTTAATGCCTTAATTGTTTTCCTATGTAAATGCCCAATACCAATAGCTTTTCCTTCTTGAAGGGAAATTTTCATTAATTGATCCAATTGCCCCTCAATAAAATCTAAATTTTTTTCATGATCTAAAAAGACTTGTCGATAGGCAGTGGGCAAACCAAGAGAAGTTGCTATATCATAGCCAACAGTTTTAGCCGTGGTTCGACTATCCAAAAAATACAATCCTCGCCTTTGTAATTCTTCCAGGATAATCGTCATTGATCTTTCATCTTCCAGCATCAATGATCCCATATGGTTGTTTACCCCCACTACCCAAGGAATACCTCGTAAATCATTATCAATAATCCTTAAAATTTCCCCTTTGCTCATACTTGTCAGCAAGGTATTTTTTTCCCAAAATTTTTTTGAGCATTCATGCGGTTCCATGGGAAGATGAAGAATTACCTCACAACAGTTTTGATGGGCCTCCTGAGCTAATTTTCGGCTAAATTTATGGCCGGGTAATATGGAAACAGTAAGGGGGACATTGAGTGAAAAAAGGGACCGTGCCAGTTTTAAATTATAGCCCAAATCATCGATCACTAAAGCTATTACCGGGCCGCGTTCCTGCATGGGAGCTAACCCTTTGCTTTGAAATATTACCGTATAATAAGGACTTTCCGTTCTTAAGTCTCCTAAATAAAAAATTACTTGTTGTTGATTTGCTAACTCCTTTTTTTCCCTCAGAAAAATTTTCCCCTGGCAATCCTTTATTAAATAAAGGACCATGCTATTAACAAATGGAAACTGTATTTCCTTTGGAATGACGACTTTTCGGAATATAGGCCAAGAAAGGCAACTTATCGAGTCTTGAGCATTCAGGACTTCTATGCCCTTTTCCTTTAGGGAATCAAATAGAGCGGAATCAAACTTTTTTACCCAATTACATCGATTGTTTTCAGCATCTGATAAAGTATGGTGATCTGCTGACGGCAAAAAATACTCAGAATATATATGGTGAAAGACAAAATTTCCTTTTTCTATTATTTTATCGAAGATAACCCTATTTTGCTGATAGGCTAAGCTTCCGAATAATAAGCCTACTATCCCCAAAACTAATA
>JAUWIR010000170.1 GCA_030605265.1 Pseudomonadota bacterium
AAACTACTTTTGAACCACTGATAGACACTGATAAACACAGATTTTTTATCCGTGTCTATCAGTGTTCATCCGTGGTTCAAAGTTTAAAAAGTGTCAACTACTTTTGGGCATAAATGAAGGATGCCGGAAATTGTTTAAATTTTTTTCTGAAAAGGTGGACTTTTCTTTGGACATGATTATCGCGCTAAAAAGTAAAAAAAAATTTCCTTAATTGCGTAAAATCAAAAAGCTGATGGAAAAAAATTCACTTCATTATTAGCTAATATTATTGGTAAATCGGTCACAACTGCTAAAAATCGACCTAGAGAATAACAATTTTTCATTTTTCACTTAAATCATTTTACTTTTCATTTTTCATTTAAACCTACCCCCATTCCTTCTCTTCATAATCCGATAAAATAGATAGTAAATTATAAATAATCTTCATTCATGCATTTATCAAATACATTAAAAAGGGTAGAGAATTTTGAGTACAGAAAAACAATGCTTAAAATGCGGATATATCCAACGGATCGACGATGTTAATTTTACCAAAATTTTAGAATGTCCCCAGTGTGGTGTGGTGTATGAAAAGTATGAAAAATATTTAGTAGAAAAAAACAGTAGGCCTCATGAAAATAACCCTGAAGATGAAGGTGGGAAAAAAACTTTTCAGGGCGAGGCAAAAAAATCA
The DNA here is from genome assembly GCA_030605265.1 of Pseudomonadota bacterium. GTDB lineage: Bacteria > SZUA-182 > SZUA-182 > DTGQ01 > DTGQ01 > JAUWIR01. Next base: position 674 of record JAUWIR010000170.1, read on the forward strand.
CCATTGATATCTTATTTAAAAAATTCCAGACTATTTCAGTGGTTTATTGTGTATAAAGACACTTTCGCCTCATATTTATATAAACTTTGGCTTATTGGTTGCGGCTATTGGATTTATCAATTAATTGTTACAGATCCACAAAATTCATCATATTTGAGCCAATTTATTAACCTTGGGCAAATTGATTCACGGGAAGCCATGGTTTTCTTGTTTTTTGGGGGAATCGTCAGTTTTTTCCTCCTCATAATCACTCTTTTTCTTCTTAAATTGCTTTTTAATATAATCTGGGAGAATATAAAGTGCCGCTTCCCGGATGAATGGCGCTCTTTCATAACCGTCATTACTCTTTTGGTAGCGCTCTATTTTTCTTTCCCCACTATAGGAATTGTTAAGGCATTTAGCTTAGACGCATACCAGCAGGTAAAAGCGATTATGACTATTTCTAAAAGTCATAGAATTATTATAAAATCAAAGACCCCTTCTTCGCTTCCGCTTGATAAGTTGGAAAAAACACAAAAATAGGTCCTTTTTTTGGCATCCTTCATTTATGCCCAAAAGTAGTTGACACTTTATTAAATATTTTTCACCACGGAGACACAGAGACACAGAGTTTTTATAGTTTTTCTCTGTGTCTTCGTGTCTCCGTGGTGATTTTTTTAAAAGAAAGTGTAAACCGGCAAATGAAAGGTGCCCTTTTTTTAACCTCTTGTTTTATGCATATCATTTACAAAAATAGACCAAAATTATGAGGATGTATCTTCAATTTGATCTATTTCCGATTTTAATCTTTCAGGATAATGAGGGGCCACCATGCCGGCTGAGACAACAAGCTTTATGCCGTCCTCAATGGACATAGAAAGGGGAGTAATCTCCTCGCGGGGAGCTATAATCAGCAAGCCGGAGGTAGGGTTGGGGGTTGTGGGAATGAAAATGTTAAGCACCTCTTTTCGGGTTACTTTCAGGATTTCACCTCTTGCATCAGAAGTAACAAACCCTATGGTGTATATCCCTTTTCGCGGGTATTCAACCAGGACAACCTGCTGAAGGGATTTTCCATTACTACGGGAAAAAGACTCCATAATTTGCTTGGAAGCATAGTAGATGTTCCAGATCAAGGGTACCTTACTTAAGATCTTCTCTCCCAGGGCCAGCAACTTTTTTCCCATGACATTTGTGACAATGAGCCCTAGCAAAAAGGAGAGAATAATGATGAAGCTCAACCCCAAAAGCCCTGGTAGGTGATATCCAACAAGCTCCGGCAGACCGATCAGGCGTAAAATAGCCAAAACAGGTTTTTCGAGAATTCCCTCAAAGATATTATAGATAAACACTAAAAAGGAAAGTGAGATAAATATAGGAAAGACAATTAAAAACCCGGTTAAAAAGATATTTCTTATTTTTTTGTGCATATTTTCCATTTAGTTTTTCATTCTTGTCTATTTTTTAGATACGTTTTAAAATTTTCTTTCATTTTTCATTTTTTATTATTACATAATTTGGTTCATTTCGAAAATGGGGAGCAAAATTGAGATAACAATCAAGCCCACCACCAATCCCATTACTAGGATAATAGTGGGCTCAAGAATAGAAGTAAGGCTGTTTATAGTCATATCCACTTCGTTTTCATAGTTTTCAGCGATATTGGCCAACATCTCTTCCAACTGCCCGCTCTTTTCTCCAATAGCAATCATGTCCGTTACGATGGGAGAAAAGACCTTAGCCTTTTTTAAGGGAGGGGCCAGATCCTCTCCCTCCTGGATTGAATGGCGTGCCTCATCTACTGCTTTAGCTATTAATCGATTAACCACTACATCCTTCACAATAGACAAAGAATCCAGTATGGGGATCCCGTTTGAAATCAGGATACCAAGGGTTTGAGAAAACCTGACAGTATCAATTTTTCTGATGAGTTCTCCACAAATCGGAACCTTTAAGAGGGCCTTATCAATAAGCATACCCCCAGAGGCTGTATTCCTGTATTTTCGAAAAAAAATAATCAAAAAAAAGAAAATCAGGAGCAAAGGCGCCCAAAATAACTTTAAAAATTGACTGGTACCGATGAGAAGACGAGTGAGCAAAGGGAGTGTTTGCTGAATCTCTATGAAAATACCTGTAATAGTAGGCACTACATAAACCATTAAAAAAACAACTACGGCAATCCCTATTATGACCATGAAAATCGGATAGGCTAAAGTGGCCCAAATTTTATTTTTTTGACGGTTCTTTTTTTCCAAATACTCGGCTAAACGCGTTAGCGCTTGGTCTAATGATCCACTGGCTTCACCAGCCCTGACCATATGAATATATAATCGAGAAAAGAGGCGTGGATACTCTGACAGCGCTTTTGAAAAAGGCATCCCTCCCTTTATTTTCTCACGAAGCTCGATAAAAATTTTTTTCACATGTTCCGTGTCGATTTGTTCAATGAGGGTAGATAATGCCTGCATCAAAGGGAGCCCTGCCTTGAGAAGCGTGCCTATTTGTCTGGTCAGGACGACTATTTCTTTAGATTTTGTTTTGGGTTGAAGAAAAGAGAAAAGCTCATTTTTGGAAATTTTCTTTGAGGCAAAGGTCGACTTTAACTCATAGGGGAAAACATTCTCTCGCCGCAGTTTACTTCTGGCATCTTGGGATGTATCGGCATCAACGAGCCCTTTTTTGGATTTTCCCTGGATGTCAAAAGCACGATACTCAAAAATAGCCATATTGTTTTCCCGTAACAGTTCAGTATTACAAAATATCTTCCTGGGTTACACGAAGGACTTCCTCAATACTGGTCATTCCTCTGGCGACTTTTCTCGTGCCGTCCTGACGCAGTGAGGTCATTCCTTGTCTTAAGGCGATCTTTTTAATAAAGCCGGATTCAACTCGATTCATAATACCTCGGCGGATTTCATCTTCAATGGGCAATAACTCATAGATCCCGGTCCGACCGCGATATCCTGACTGAAGACAATAGGGGCACCCTTTGCTGGTGAAAAGAACCCCTTCAGACAGGTCCTCCAATTTTAAACCTATTTTCTCCAGGGTAAAGGCATCCGGAGTAACCGGCTCCTTGCATTTTGGGCAAAGGAGACGCACTAACCGCTGGGCTAAGATAGCAATTACGGAAGAAGTGACCAAATAAGGTTCCACTCCCATATCCAGCAGCCGAGTAACCGCACCTGCAGAGTCATTGGTATGCAGGGTGCTGAAGACTACATGCCCGGTAAGTGAGGACTGAATGGCAATTTCTGCAGTTTCCAAATCACGAATTTCACCAACCATGATCACATCAGGGTCTTGTCGTAAAATAGAGCGAAGTCCATTGGAAAAGGTGAGGTTGATTTTCGGTTTTACTTGAATTTGGGCTATGCCGTCCAATTGGTATTCAATGGGGTCCTCAACTGTGATAATATTTTTATCGGGAAAATTGATTTTACTCAAAGCTGCGTACAAAGTGGTTGTCTTGCCACTTCCTGTTGGCCCGGTAACTAAAATAATCCCATGAGGGTGATTGATAAAATTGGAAAAATCATCCAAGTCTTTTTTAAAAAAACCAAGGTCTTCCAAGGTTAAAATAGCGGAGGTTTTATCCAAGAGCCTCATAACCACTCTTTCGCCAAAAGCTGTGGGAATAGTGGAAACACGGACGTCTACATCACGATCCACTAATTTTATCCTCATCCTGCCATCCTGAGGAAGGCGTTTTTCCGCTATATTCATCTTTGACATGATCTTTATGCGAGAGGTGATGGCTGTTTGATTTTTTTTGGGAGGTGTTAAGGTATCATACAGGATACCGTCGATTCTGTAACGCACTCGAAGTTCCCGTTCAAAGGGCTCAACATGGACATCACTGGCCCTTTCCTTTATTGCTTGCAGCAAGATGAGGTTAACCAATTTTATGATGGGCGCCTCATTGGCCATATCCATAATATCTCTGGCCTCATCCCCTATGTCAGCCAAAAGATCTGAATCTTCCATATCCAAGTCTTTGACCATTTTTTCAGCTGTTTCGGGGATCTGATGATAGATGAGGTGGATGACCTCAAGCACTACATCCTCCGGGCATATAACCGGTTCAACCTCTTGCTCGCACAAAAGTCGGAGGTCATCAAGTAGATAGATCTGCAGAGGATCAGAAACCCCTACCTTAAGCAGGCCGTTATTTTGGGCAAAGGGTACAATTTTATTTTGCTTGCAAAATTGAAAGGGGATTTTTTGGATAACACTTTTATCTAATTGAAAATCAATTTTTTCTTGGTAGGGGATGCCAAATTTATGGCTAATGGCCCGGAGCAATTCCACTTCAGTTAAATACCCCAATTGTACTAAAATCTTTCCCAGCCGCCCACCTTTGGCTTTCTGAACAGCCAATGCTTCAGATAGAGCGCTATTATCAATGATGTCCTGTTCTATGAGAATATTTCCCAAATTTTTTTTGTTCAAACCCATGGTATTACTTTATTTTACTTTATTTTTGTTCCTTCAATCTTATATTGCTTTTCGTCATCTTCCAGCTTGTCTTTCATATTGGTGGTAAAAACAGCAATATCCTCCGGATTTTCAATAATGTGAGGAGTGATAAAAATCTGAAGATTTGTTTTTTGCCCTTGATTTGAAGAGGATTGAAAAATCCGGCCAATAAGAGGGAGGGAACCAAGACAGGGGACTCGCTGTGCGCTTTCAAATTTATCATCTCGAATCATCCCCCCTAATACGGCAGTCTGTTTATCCTTCAATACAATAGTAGTTTTAACTTGACGAGTTGCCGCCGTTGGAAATGTTCCGGACGGTGTTTCCATGTAAGAGGTAATCTTTTTCTGTTCATAGTAAATCTCTAACTTTACGTATCCATCTTGGCTTATATGAGGGGTAATGCGCAAGGTAAGCCCCACATTCTTATAATTTGTGGAATAGGAGGATATATCATTAATAACATCCTTCGTGGGCAAAGGGATTTCTTCTCCAACAACAATTTCCGCCTCCTCATTATCGGTTGTCAAAATATGGGGGGTTGAAAGGATATTCACATCACTGTCCTGTTGATAGGCGGCAATGAGGGCCGCCAAGTTGGGGAAGGAGACACCGCCAATATCAATAAATCCTTTAGTCAGACCGATGAACATTCCACTGGGGGGCAACATGCTGGTAGTCATACCATTAATGTCCCCAAAATTAGTCCCGGCAAAAGGAATGATGTCTCCGTTATCAGACAAATCCCGCATGGCCCGCCATTCCACCCCTAACTCTCTTGACTTTTCATAGCTTACTTCAGCAATCAATGCTTCCACCAATACTTGAGGCCGCATAATATCTAATTTCTTCAAAATTCTTTCAAGTACTGAAAAATCATCAGGATCAGCTGTGATAATTAATGAATTGGTGGCCTTATCAGCCACTACTGTCGGAGGCGGCCCCGATGACTTACCATCTCTTTTAGGCTTGGCTAAAGTTTTACTCATAATTTGGGACAATAACTTGGCCATCTCCTCAGCCTTTGAATTTTTTAAAAAATACACCTGAATATTATCTTTTTCTTTTGGAGTAGGTATATCTAATTTCTTAATGACCTCCTTCATTTCCTCGATTTGCTCAAGTCCGGCCATAATAATGATCGTATCAGTGCGCTCATCAGGAAGAATTTTCAACCTTGCCCCTTGAGCGGTTTTTGCCTTCCCGCTCCTCTTGGCGCTTTTCTTTTCTGCAAAAAGTGTTTGCAACTGCCTGGCTAAAACTTCAACTTGCGCATGATTAATAGATAATATCGTAATGATGGAATCTTCACCTTTCACATCAATTTCTTTAATAATGCCCATCAATCTATTGATATTAGATATTCTTTCCGTCAAAATCAGCATATTCGTGGGCAGGTAACTTAATATTTTACTCTCCCGTGAAATAAGTGGATGAATAATAGCCTTTACCTTGTCTGCTGCAGCATATTCCAAAGAGATTATTTGAGTTACCATGGTATCATCATTGTTTTCTTTTAGCTTTGGAGAATCACCATGAATTGTTTCAAGATTTTTACTGGCTGCATGACTATCAGGAATAATTTTAATAATGTCGTTGGTAGTTACTGTAGTATAGCCGTTTACCTCTAAAATTGATTCAAAAATCGCATAGGCATCTTTCACCGGGATTTCCTTTGGTGAAATAACCGTAACCTTTCCTTTTACTCGATTATCCAGGATAAAATTCTTCCCTATAAGTTCGCTCATAAATTTAATTACCAAGCGAATATCCACATTATCAAAATCCATGGTTACTTTTTCATTGCCTTTTTTAGAAAACTGTCTGGTAAAATTTTTTATTGGAAGATCTTGCCCCCTTACTGGAGATATGAAGAACCATGTTTGTAAAAAGAAAAGCAAGAAAACCCCCAAAATAATTCGTTTTGTTTTCATAATTGGAATACCTTCTCCCTATGGATTAGCGGATATCATAGTTTAGGGTCTGCAGCTGATTTTTTCTTTTGATGACAACCCGTATATTTGCTTCACTTTTAAACTTTTGATAAGCGCTAAAGGCTTTCTCCGGGCTATTAACCGGTTCTCCGTTTACTTCCTTAATAATATCACCGGGAATAATCCCAAGCTTATCAAAAAAACCCCCGGGTTTTACATGAGAAATCTGAAACCCATCCGGTTTGTCAAGCTTTCCTTTCTCAAAATGAGGCACAATCCGAATCTGGGTCAAAAGTTTGCTGGCATTCTCGACTGCATGGGAAACCTCTTCTCTATCCAACTCCCAGCGATATTGAGATACCTTTCTGCCAAGGTTCCCTAAATCAAATCGACCGGTTTTTTTACCATTTCTTTTTTTTGTTGAAACTGATTTTTCTTTTTCAGCATCCCCTCCCGGTAGACCAGACTCAAAGGCCAGGAGCATCTCATGTTTTCCCCCGTGGTTTAGGATAACTTTATTTCGATAAATTTCCTCCAGGGTCGCCTCTTCGGTAACAGCATCACCCTTGCGGTAAATATCTTGTTTTTTGGTCTTCAAATTTAAAATAATGGCTATGGGAAAAGGGATGCCTACCACCGTTCCCAACAATTTTAATTTCAATTCAGTCAAAGGCTTATCAGGGGCCGGAGAAGGTTCTGAAGGAGGTTCCTCTATCTTTACTTCATTTTTCAGACGAGAAGTGTTAAATAAATTTCTTGTATTGATTACTCGATAATCGTTATATCTACTGGCGGCAACAGGGGATGAAGGTTTTGCTCCGGAGGCAACTTCAAAGTCTGTTAATGTTTCCACTCTGGTATTGATGTGGGTAACAAGGAGCTCAGCAGCCAGAAAAGAAATAGCTGTCATTAATAATAAGGCGAAAAGCCAGAAAAATCTTTTACCCATAAGTTTTAAATACAGCTGTTAAGCTGATAAGCCGTTAAGCAATTGAGCTATTAATACAGCTGTTAAGCTGAAGGCTCATCAGCCTTTATGCTATTTTTTTATCAGCTCATCAGCTTAACGGCTTATCAGCTGTATTATAATTAGCTGTATTAATAAATTATCGACCTTTTTGAATTTGTCCTAATATACCGTTATTAAAATAATCTGTCAAC
>JAUWIR010000286.1 GCA_030605265.1 Pseudomonadota bacterium
CATCAATTTATTCAGGTTATGGACCCGGGCTCCGGGAGAAGATGGGTAAAATGCCGGCAATTACTCAACGACCTGTATATTCATGTTATGCCTGTTTCCGCCAAGGCCTGGCGAGAGTGGACAGGTTCTGATGAATTTTTGGCAAGCTTATATAAGCGGTTAAAGAATATAGGGATATCCGGAAATCTTATTGCTCATTTAACTGATGAAGCATTTATGGATCCGGGCTGGCATGATATGGCCGTGCTGGATGCAGCCACCCGATTGGTTACTTCATTAATTTGTTCCGGGGGCCTGAAAAAAGGCCGGGAATCTGCCCGAGTGGTACAATCTTTCTTTGATAGAGTAAAAGGAGATGGTTCAATCGAGACTTCCATAATTCCATCGGCTTATTGGTCTGTAGCCCCAGCACCGCCTTCAGGAGGTGGTGAAGAACAACTTTTTTTACGCGGGGCTGTTCTTGTAAGAGCTATTGGAAAAAGGGGAAAGATTACAAAAGAAAATTTTCAACAGGAAGAAGGACTGATTTCCCCGGAACTTACTGCCGCTCTCAATGAACCTCCAACAAAACCTCTGAAGGAGATAGGGCAATTTTTAAAAGCTGACGGCTTCCTTTCTCCTTTTTTTCTTAGTATTGCTTTAGCTCTTTCAGCAGCCGGAGTTATTGTTGAGGCCCTTGTATTTCAGGGTCTTTTCGATATTAGTCAAAAAATCGGTCTGGCTGGTGAACGCCTTGAAATAATAGGGGCCCTGGTAGTTTTTACTCTGGCGCTTCTTTTGCTTGATCTGCCTATAGCTGCAGAAATTTTGCGTTTAGGTCGCCATTTTGAGGCCCGTTTAAGAGTTGCTTTTTTAAAAAAGATACCTCGTCTGAATGATCGCTATTTTAAAAGTCGTCTTATCTCTGATATGACCGAGCGAAGCCATAGCGTTCAATGTCTTCGTATGGTCCCTCAACTGGGGGGGCAGTTTATACGCGCAGGGTTTGAACTTATTTTTACTACTTTGGCGATTGCCTGGATCTTTCCTGCCAGTGCTTTTATAGCTATTTTAACTTCTATCCTGAGTATTGCTCTGCCGCTTATAACGAATTCTTATTTGGCTGAGCGTAATCTAAGGGTCCGCAATCATAATGGCGCCTTAAGTTGTTTTTATTTGGATGCTTTGCTTGGTTTGGTGCCTATCCGTACCCATGGTGCGGAAAGAGCAATTCGTCGTGAACATGAGGACCTTTTAATTGAATGGGCCCGGGCAGGGTTAACTCTTCAAAAAGCTGTTATTGCAATCGAAGGACTTCAAGCTTTTTTAGGTTTTGCCCTTTCAGTATGGTTGTTGGGCAATTATTTGGCCATAGGTGGAAGAATGGATGGAGTGCTTTTACTTATTTATTGGGCCTTAAATCTTCCCACCCTCGGTCAAACCATAGCTTCCTTGGCCAGGCAATATCCCAACCAGCGAAGTATTTTTGTACGTCTCCTTGAACCCCTGAAGGCCCCTGAACAAGATAGAAACAGTGAAGAAATGTCTTTAGAGAAAAAGGACAAAGTTAGTTTTAAAGAGAATGCCCCGGGGCAAAATGGGCATCAACAATCAAAGGGGGTCTCTCTTTTTCTAAAGGGAGTATCAGTAAGAAGAGCTGGGAAACCGATTTTAGAGGACATTGATTTATCAATTGAATCCGGAAGTCATGTGGCCATAGTGGGCCCATCAGGAGCAGGTAAATCAAGCTTGGTAGGTTTATTCCTTGGATGGCATGATCCCGCCAAGGGGAGGCTTTTAATTGATGGGGGATCCCTTAGTAATGTTGTCCTAGAGCACCTTCGCTCAACTACTGCCTGGATTGACCCCTCTGTACAGCTTTGGAATAAAACCTTTCTTGAAAATCTTTGTTATGGGTGCACAACTAATAGTTCCGTTCCCTTTAGTCCAATAATTAAAGAGGCGGGCCTTCACAAGGTGATTGAAAAATTACCCAGGGGATTTCAAACTCCTCTTGGTGAAGGAGGGGCCCTTGTTTCAGGGGGAGAAGGACAAAGGGTCCGTCTTGGGCGGGCTATGTTTCGGCCTGATGTGAGATTGGTTATTCTTGACGAACCCTTTCGCGGACTTGAATATAAGCAAAGGGAGTCTTTACTTTCTAATAGCAGAAAATTATGGGAACAGGCCACACTCTTATGTATAACTCATGATATAGGTCAGACTTTATCCTTTGATCAGGTGGTTGTTTTAGAGGAAGGCCATATAGTTGAAATGGGTGTCCCTGAAAAGTTGGTCCAAAAACAAAATTCCCATTTTAAGAAAATGCTGGAAACAGAAAATGCCGTATATGAAAAAATTTGGGGGAGCGCTTGCTGGCGTAAATTAAAACTTGAAGAAGGGCATTTAACTGAAATGAAAAAAAAGGTGTGTAAATAAAGAAGATGAAAAATCGGCAAAGCTCTTTTTCTATTGATGAACACACTTGGCCTTTTTCCCGGATGGAGGAAGTATTGGAAATCCTTGCTCGCAAAAGCGCTCTTCCTTTTCATCCAATGAACCTTTCTAATAGAATAATTTTAGGTACTGAGAAGGACCCGGAAGAAATAAAAGAGAAAATGAATTCCATAGCAGCATGTATGGGGATTGAAGTTGAACCTTTGGAGGTCTGTTATAAAACGATTGAGAAGCTGCTGCCTCAAGCAGGGCCGGCCATTATCCTTTTACCTGCTGATGGAGATCTTCGGATCTTAGCTCTTTTGCCGGGGAGAAGAAAAAAGCGCAAAACAGTGCTTATCCTTGAGCCAAGTCATAAAGTATTTTCCATGGCTTTTGATGTAATTCAAACTGCTTTATGTCAAAAAGTAGATTTGGAATACAGAAGTGAGGTCGATAGACTGCTCATGGAAGCCCAAATTCCTATGCTTCGCCACACAAAAGCAAGAAAGGCTATTTTACAACAACATTTGGGGGCATTGAAGATTGCCGATGGTTGGCTTTTGAGGATGCCTTCGCAGGAAAATTTTTGGCAGCAAATAAAACAGGCGAATATACCAAAATATTTATTTATTTTAATAAATGCTCAAATATTTCAATATTTTCTCTTTTTTTTATCCTGGTGGATTATCGGGCGGGTAGTTTTTCAAGGATATTTAGATATTGGTTGGCTTTTATTCTGGGCGCTTGTTTTGCTTAGTACCATACCTTTTCAAATGTTAGCCACGTGGTATCAAGGGCTTTTGGCCATTAACGGGGGAGGATTACTTAAACAACGTCTTCTTAACGGGGCGCTTAATTTAAAACTGGAGGAAACCCGACACCAAGGAGCAGGGCTTCTTTTAGGGCGGGTTATGGAGTCGGAAGCTGTTGAGTCCCTGGCCTTGGGAAGTGGTTTTTTAGGATTAACTTTAGGGTTAGAACTGACAGCCGCCCTCATAATCCTTAATTTGGGTGTGGGAGGTAAATTACACACCTTTTTATTTCTCTTTTGGCTAGCCCTTTCACTTTTTTTGGGAAGGCAATATTTTTTTCTAAGAAAAAAGTGGACCGAAAAACGCCTGCAAATGACCAATGATCTTGTAGAGTCCATGATGGGTCATAGGACGCGCCTTGTTCAAGAAAATAAAGATAAATGGCATGTTGGGGAAGACCAGGGGGTAGAGCAATATCTTGACCTTTCCAAGGCTATGGATTCAAAAGCAATTTTACTTGCCAGTTTCATTCCCTCCGGGTGGTTAGTGTTGTCCTTAGCCGGGCTCGCGCCTTTTTTTGTCACAGGGCAGGGAGCAGTAGGGAAACTGGCTGTTAGTATTGGAGGGATCATTCTTGCTCATGGCGCCTTCGGCAAGTTTCCAGCCGGACTGATGAGTATAACGGATACGATTATCGCCTGGAAGCAAATTTCTTCCATCTTTTATGCAAAAGATCAAAAAGAGAAGGAATCAACCTCTAACCTTTTTATGAATAGGCAAAATTTAGTTAATAATGATCATTTAATTGAAGCTCATAATTTAACTTTTCAATATCATACAAAAGGTAACCCTGTCCTTAATGGATGCAGTTTAAGGATTCATAAAGGGGACCGGTTGCTTTTGGAAGGGCCGTCAGGGGGAGGGAAATCAACACTAGTGTCTCTTTTAATCGGGTTGAGACTTTCTTCTTCAGGTATTCTTTTTTTGCACGGCCTGGATTTACCCACTTTGGGATCAGATGGGTGGCGACGTATTGTTTCAGCTGCTCCCCAATTTCACGAGAATCATATCTTAACCGGTACTTTAGCTTTTAATCTTTTAATGGGGCGTAATTGGCCTCCAAGGCCTAATGATTTGGAGGAAGCTGAAGGTATTTGCCGAGAACTTGGGCTTGGTGATTTACTTGAGAGGATGCCGGCTAAATTGTTTCAAATGGTTGGTGAGACTGGTTGGCAACTTTCTCATGGGGAAAAAAGCCGCATCTATATTGCTCGTGCTCTTCTCCAACATTCGGACCTTATCGTTCTGGATGAAAGTTTCGCAGCCTTAGATCCGAAAAACCTACATTCCGCCTTGCAGTGTGTTTTAAAACACGCTCCCACCCTTTTGGTGATAGCTCACCCGTAATTATTATCTTCATTCTATGCTCTACGAGTATCAATAAAATGATAATTAGACTTAATTCATAAGTTTAAATTACTTTTAATCGGATTCTATTAAGCGCATTTTATTTTTTTATAGCTTCTTATTAGTAGATACTATAAATCGTTAATGACGATATATAGGTAACTTTTTTGAGCCCCGAGCAATTAATAAGGAATGCTCAGGGAAAACCAAGCGCTCCTTCAGCCGGGATTTGCCGCCGGTTGAAGGTAATAACTGAGAACAGGAGGTAACATTATGAAAATAAAAACTAATCTCAAAGCAGGATTATTTCTAAGCCCATGGTTTTTTGGGTTCCCGATTGCTACTTTCCGGTCTCCATTTTTTCGTTTTAATTGGTTTTAATTCGGGAATACTTTTTAATTATGGGGGCTTGTAAGTTGGGTTACATTGATTGAATAAATTACCTCACGCCCTGATGTTTTGGCGCATCTTCAGGGAGTGAAATTGTATATAATTATAAGGTATTAAAATTATTAGCATTCTAAAAAAATTATTAATTTTTTACTAAAGCGCCCCTTTGGCAGAGGGAATTTTCTATACTATACTATGCTAAAGGTAAGCATCTAAGGTGCTAAAGGTAAGCATCTAAGGAAGGAGGTGGGGTTATGAAAATTAGTACAAACGTCAAAGCAGGGTTCTTTTTTTCTCCATTTGGAATATGGTTTCCAATGTTTTCGCTGACTTCTCCATTTTTTAATTTCCGTTTCTTTTAGGAGCATAGGAGAAGAGTTAAAAAGAGTAATTCACCTCACGCCTTGGAGAATGGCGCTTCTTCCAGGCGTGAGGGGTATCTTGACATAAATATAAATACCCGTTTTTTTATAGTAAATTTTTAATCTTTCAAAAGTCTTAAGAGAAAGGAAACATAATGAAAGTAAAAACAAACATTAAGGGTGGGAAAGCCTTCAGATTGATGTCAAGATTTATTAGATTTTATGGGTTATATTCTTTTCTTTTATATCTTGGCGAAAACTATGAAGTTTAGATATTTTTTCCTTTTTGATTCACGTCCGGAATGAGCCAACTATTCTGAAGGTGATGACCATTTTTATAGCTTTTCATTAATTCTGAAATAACTTTGTCATAAGCTTTTCATCAACTCTAAAATTATTTTTTATGCCCTTAATAATTAACTTATTATTGAGGTAAATCATGAAAATCAAAAGGAGCAAAGATTATGAAAGTAAAAACTAATTGTAAATCGGGTTTTTTTATCACCCCATTCTTTATTTGGTTTCCAATGTTTAGTTTTTTTTCCCCTTTTGGAAAATTTCGAATGTGGTAAGGTATTTAATGAGCACATGTATATTTTTGACGTTCGGAGCATTTTTTGCTCCGAACGTATTTCTTCTCTCAAGAGCCTTCCGTTTGTTATTTCCAGCCTTTATTTTTTTTATGTTCCAACATTTAATTAGCTGAATAATATCAGCCTGTGCAAATAGATTTTTAGATTAGATTCACTAATGTAAAAATCTATTTGACAGGATAACAGGATAACAGGATAACAGGATAACAGGATAACAGGATAACAGGATAACAGGATAACAGGATAACAGGA
>JAUWIR010000617.1 GCA_030605265.1 Pseudomonadota bacterium
ACTCTTTTGATTTGAATTTATCCAAAATTTCAGAAAAATCAAAATTTTTATCTATTGTTTCCACATTTATATTCATCCAAATACCCTCTATAAATTAAGCTGTTAAGCTGATAATAAATACAGCTGTTAAGCTGATGAGCCGCATAAATAAAATGAAAATTCCTATGCTTTTAAATTAGAAAAACACAGTACTTGCATAAAAAATGAAACCAAGCAGTAATAGTATCATTAAAGTAGGTATTAAAATAATAGACAATACAGCTTGCCACTTTGAAAGCTTCTGGACTCGTTTTAGCCCTATAACGACAATGATCACATACCAGATACCTGCAATCAGATTGATAATTGGCACCCCTTCCAGTACCTGCATTGCATTGGCATACCCAATCACTCTGAAGGTTTGATGAAAATCCCTTCTTTTAAACTGTAAAAGGATACCCAAATGATGAATAACCGCACTAAAGTAAAGCGTCATCGGTACCAGAATAAGCCACATCATGGTTACCCAGATTAATCCTAATGTGCCCATCATAAAATACGGCAAAGAGGGTATCTTCCCTGAAGAAACCACTAAGGCTAAGAGAAAGAAAAAATGAGCAGATGATAGATAGGCGAATGTAAGTGCAGAAGTTTTATCAGCAACCCTGGGTAAACGATTATAAAATTCAGTAGGATGGAAAACAATCTCTTTCCAGGTCATCCAAAACCTTTGGTAGAAAAAGATGGATTTATCTTCCCATGCACAATAGTAATACTCTTTTAAAAAAAATTTTGCACACTCTTGACAAAGGGTTATAATCTTATTAGTATTCGGGTCTTGCTGATCGATTCGGCAATCATCACAGAGGGGTTTATTGCATTGGTTGCAAATCCCTGTTGCCTTATTTTCCGGATGATATATACAAAAAAATGTTGGATGTATTTTCCGGGCACATTCGGAACAAAGGTTTTCAGAAATTTCATCTTTTGTATATAAAGGTTTTTGACAACACTTACAGTTGAATTGGTCCATTTAGCTTCCTTGTAAACTCCCTTGACGGCCAATAATACATAAATATAAATCTAATCCCTTTTTTCGAGACTGTTATTATATAATTGATAGGGAAAAATATCCAATAGACATACCATATTGAGAAACTCTTTGTCACATTAATAATAAACTTTCATTGACTTTTATTTATTTGAAAAATATAATTCCAGTATTCAATAAAAGAAAATTCAAACCCTATGGATACAATTATTTTAAGTAACGAATATCATACTCGCCACGACAAAAAACAATGCCGGCTGCTGAAATTACATCTACCTTTGACTATATCTTTTTATTCACTGATACTAAAGATCATCTTGGTATGTTGGTATTTTTGTCGAATAAAAGCATTTACCAATCCTACCTGGTGCGATCAGAGCACAAATATCTTAAAAGCTGTTGAATCAAATAGAGGTCTTTTTCATATTACAGGGCTGGAAAACATCAGGAATACAAAAGGGCCGGTGATTTTTATCAGCAACCATATGAGTACCCTTGAGGCTTTTGTCTTCCCTTCTATCATATTACCAATGAAAGATCTCACCTTTATTGTAAAAAAAAGCCTTTTAAAGTATCCTTTACTGGGGATAATTCTTGAAAATATCAACACTATTGCCGTGACTCGGAAAAACCCTCGAGAAGATCTGAAGACAGTACTTCAAGAGGGTCTTAAAATATTAAGCAACGGCAAATCATTAGTCATTTTTCCCCAAAGCACAAGAAGTCCGAAAATCAATTCATGGCAATTTAATACCCTGGGCATCAAATTAGCTAAAAAAGCCGGAGTGCCTGTTATTCCTGTTGCCATAAAAACAGACTACTGGGGTACAGGAAAATTATGCAAAGATTTAGGCCCTATAGGAAAATCCAAAAAGGTTTATCTCAGTTTTGGAGAACCCCTTGAAATCAAAGGAAATGGAAAAAAAGAACACCAAAGAATTCTTTCCTTTATCATTTCTCATTTCAAGGCCTGGTCAAAGTAAATTAACAAACTGCCTAAGCTAAACTAATTTTTACCTTTCTTTAATTCCTCTTCAATCATTTTTGAAAGCGCATCTACTGAACGATTTTTCACCCGCCTTCCATTGATAAAAAGTGCCGGAACTCCTCGCACTCCAACTTTTCCACCAGTTCTCAAATCTTGAGAGACAATCTTCTGCAAAGAAGCATCATTGTAAGCTTTTTCAAAAGCTTCCATATCAACCCCTGATTCCTGAGCATATTTTTTTATGGAGTCATCATTCAAATTTCTGAAATTTTCAATAAGTATTTTAGTGAGATCAGCATATTTATCCTGTTTCGAGGCGGCAAGAGCAGCCAAAGAGGCTTTTTTGGCAAATTTGTGCATACGAAGAGGGTAATGTTTTATGACCATCTTAACCTCTTTGGGATATTTCTTAAGCAATTTTTCCAGGGTAGGATAAATTTTTGCGCAATAAGGGCACTGATAATCAAGGAAGGCGACCATATCCACTGGAGCATCTTTATTTCCGATAATGGGGGATTCTCCAATCTCAATATCAAAAATTGAAGTAACTTTTATTATGGTTAATTCCCTAGTTTTTTCTTCTGTAAGTAACAGGCTTTCACCATCAGTAGAAAGAGCAATTTGGGAAAAATTTTTATTCACTGGGACTTTTCCGGTAATTTTATTTTCCTTCAGTGAATAAATCAAAATATTTTTTGAACATAAAATATATGCTTTATCATCCTTGGAATTAACAATATCTTTTGGGGTCTCATCTAAGGCTATTGTTTGTGTAATTTCCCACTCTATCTCAGCTAAAGCTGTATTC
>JAUWIR010000501.1 GCA_030605265.1 Pseudomonadota bacterium
GTCTATGATCGAGTTCGCGAAAATGTACGATTGAATAAAGGAGAAAATTATATTGAAACTCTCAATATGTCTATTAACCAAACGTTAGGGCGAACATTTCTGACTACTTTTACTACTTTTATAGTGGTTGTTTGTTTATTTATTTTTGGCGGGCAGGTAATTAATGATTTTTCTTTTGCTCTCGTTATTGGTGTAATTGTTGGTACATATTCATCTATTTTTATTGCCAGTCCATTTGTATTGCTCATCCATAATTGGAATGTTTCTATAGCACGTAAATCGGCGGTATCATCGGAAACAAGTAGAATAGCTGCTCATACCGGCCCAAAAGTAACTACCAGTAAAATTGCCGCTATGAAAAAAGCTCAACAGTCTTCAAAGAAATAAAAGGAAGGTAATCTGATTTTAATTTTGATCGTAGATTTTTATCAAATTATCCTTTGAATCGAGGATCAGCAATCTTTTATCCGAATCTTGGATAATTGCCTGAGGAGCTTTTAGAGTTGCTTCTTGAGATTGAGCAGGAGAAGATATTTTCTGGATAAATTCTCCGTCCGTATTGAACTTGTAAACTGTGGATGATTTTTTATCTAAGATATAGAGAAAACCGTCTTTATCAATATATATATCAGTTGGATTCAAGATGGGATTTCGAGGGTTATTAAATACATCCAAGGTTTCAAGAAAATTTCCGTTAGTATCGGTTTTGTGAAGGATATAGCCTTTGCGTTGTTTATCTAAAACATAAATATACCCAAACCCTGTAGGATCATAAGCCAGCTTTGTAGGATTAAGGAAACATTCTCTGCAAGAGCCGTAACTGCCCCATTCTTTAATTTTTCCACGGGTGGTTATTTTTTGAATTCTATAATTTCCGGAATCAAGTATATAAAGGTTATTTTCTTCATCTATAACGATATCCGTCGGATTTTGAAACTTACCTTTTACAGAGCCTAGAGAGCCAATAATAATAACTAATTTTTTTCTTATTTTCTCATTTTTATTTACTTCCTCCTCATCAAATAATTCTATCTGTTGAGTATCAGATGGATATTCTGCTTCATCTTCCTCGGTAATGAACTTCCAAATTAGGTTTTTATTAGCTTCTACTATATAAACGTTGTCAAATTTATCTATGGCAATTGCGGAAGGACCATCAAAACTTCTATTCCATTTTTGATCCTTTTTTATATATAATCGTTCCCCATTCCATTGTTCCCCTTCTGATTGGAAAAGAAATATACCATTTCGATCAAATTTTTGGATATTATTATTCCCTTTATCAAGAACAAAAATATTGTTATCACTATCTACGTCAATATCCACCGGTTGATCAAAGGAACCATCTCCAAAACCTGATCCCCCAAAGGAAATAGCGTGGCTATAGTGATGTGAACCTAATTTGGGAGGGGCTTTTTTTACTAAAGGAGTTTTTTGGATAGGTTGTTTTTCCGGAGGTTCTGCCCCTTTGCTCATTGTCGTAAATAAGGGAGAAATAAGCAGCAACATAAATAAACTGAAAAAGATTATTAATTTTGTAAATCTATTGTTATCGTTCATATTTACTTTTTATATATACCTTTTATTATCGTTTAATTATCGTCTCTTCTCAACTGATTCTTCTACATTATTTACTATTTTATCGTTTCCTTTGGAATTTTTGTCGGATTTTCGAGCTTTCCAAAAAAATAGATTTTTTTTCCCTGTTTCCTTTTTTGCTATCTGATTTTTAAGGGAATAAATAATATCTCGGCAGATTTCTGTAGTGAGTGCAGCGGGGTTTGGTCCGTCAGTAATTCCAAAGATTCTCCCCAAAGAGGCATTCCCGTCTTTATGACTATTCCCGGTCCATAGAATATTTCCTGTGTCTACATCGATCATTCTCACGCTCAAGCCGACTTCTGAAGCTGATCCTTTTCCATTTCCGTAAGTGAAGTCAGTTACTGTTCCCAGAACCAAATATTGGGCTTCAAGCCTTTCTCCTAACATTTTACTTGTTTCTTTATCAAAATAAAGTTTTGAGATGCCGAATTTACGTAAAGCCTGATTTGCATGGGCTTGCTCGACTATATCATGAAAAATTTCTGCTGCAAAAAGTTCTGTAATAAAGGTTTCCATGACTTTTTGGCCTGCATCCGCTTCTTTGGTTAAGTTTTCAAAAGGAAGGATACATATTTTTTTGGAGGGGTTCCATGCCGGCTTCGAGAATACGGCAGTATTGTCACTGCGGTGGGCACATCCTAAAAAGGCGAAAAAAAGAATTCCGGAGATAATATAAAGGCAAAATACTTTTTTAGATAAGAATTCCATAGGTAAATCCTCCTCTTTCAATAGAGATAAGTAAGTGTATTTAAGCTACTTTAAAAATTAGCCCTTAACTGAAGCCCAATAGTTTGTTCCTTCTCCCCAGGTTCGAAATAAGTTTTTTCATATTTATAATTTGCTGTGACAGTATAACTTGTGGAATGAAATTTTTTTATTCTATAGGTTAATTTTGTTTCAATTGTTTCTGTGTCACCGCCTGTATCGTCATCGTCTCCTTTATCATTGTATTTAAAACTATTACTCCAAATAAAGGGTTCAAATCTCCAATCAGAATTGAAAGCATAGGAACGGTCAGTATTTTCAATGTCTTCTGTTTTTTCTTTTTCCCAGATGATCTGGGTGGTAAAGATTAAATTTTTCACTGGTGTAAATTTAATATCCAGATTTACATCATCATTACTTTCTTTTCTGTTTTCAGTAGTATTATTCCCCTCTTCACGTTTTTCCCTTTCTCTGTTTAGAGTATAGGAGAGATTTATGACTAATTGATCAGCCAAAGAGAGTTTATAAGAGGTGACATTTTTAAATTCGTACCTCGTTTCTTTACTATGTGGATTATCTTTTATGGTTGTTACATTGTATTCAGGTTTTAAAGTCAAATTTGGAATAGGGGTTAGTTGGAGACGCCATTTAAAGTGTGTTTCTTTTGATGGGTCATCATCGGACTCATCCTCATCTTTAGTGAATTTCAGATTAAACATATTACGGGCATCAAATAATTCATCGAAATGGGCTTTCCATATACCCTCAACACTTTGATTATCACTTTTTTTATCACTATCCGACTCATCAGGATTATAAGAATCCTCTGATTCATACTTTACCTTTCCCTGAAGAACTAGCCATTTTCGAAGATTAGCTGTGATTTCCGTTTCATAAGTATCTCTATTGCTCTTCTCTATTTCTTTGTCATTGTTTTCATATTTGTACTTGATCAATAGTTTTAAATTAGAGGCAATTTTTTGATTTAAATGTATCCAGAAAGTATCCTTTTTTTCATCTCCTGTGTCCTCATCAGTAACTTCATTTTTTATATTTTTATTTTCATAATGTGTAGTGAAAGTGGTTAACGAAGACATCTTGTAAGTTACTTTTGAGGAAGTCGTTTGAATCAATCTGTCTTGTGTCCAAATCCAATAAACTCCATTATTAGGGTCTTCCTCTTTTTCTTTTTCTGTTTCTAATTTATAATCAAGGTCAAAGCGGATTTTCTTTTGGAACATATAATGTTTAAAAGTCATTTGCCCGAGGAAATTACCTTCTTTAGTATCAGCATCGGCTTGATCAGTACTTTTTATTTTTCGATAGTCAGTAATTTTCCCCCGATAGTTAAGCCTGATTTTAAATGCATTCTTTATATTATAAGAAGAATTAAGAGTAAATTTATGGATGTATTCCAGAGGGCTATTGGGGTCAATTTCTTTTTTTAAATCGTACTTTGCGCTGAATTCAGGGAGGTATTCAGGCTGCAATTTAAAATCAATGTATCCTTGATTTGTATTTGCCGAGGTACTATTATCTAATTCCTTATATCCGCTTTTTAATTCATA
>JAUWIR010000245.1 GCA_030605265.1 Pseudomonadota bacterium
AGATTTTATAAGAGAGAAGATGGTTTTGAGTTTAGGCCGGCAAACCCCTCAATGAAACCTATTATTGTCAAATCAGGAGAAATTAATATCCTGGGTGTGGTTATAGGGCTCATGAGAAGATATTAAATTTCAAACCCATATGGGGGCCGAAAAGAGAATTATATGATTTATTTTTCTTTTTAAGGTGGGGCGACCAGTGGATAGTAAATCTCAACCTCATCCTTAACAACACGAAGATCATTATTCTTTACTGCTTTTCCTGAAAGGTGAGCGTTTCTTTCTCCAAACCGTGGATCCGGCTGATTAACAGGGACCACCATACTTACCTTAAGCATATCACTTATAGAGGTAACCTCAAAACCAAATTCAAGTTTAGACATCTCTTTTTGTCTTTCCATGAGTAAGGATTTCCATTTTTCGCCTTCAATAAAGACTTTTTGTTTTGATCTCCATTTTCCAATAATACTTTTTTCTGAAAAATAATCCAGCGGGTATTCAGCTTTGCTGTTTTTTTCAAAGTAAAACCGTGTGACATGCACAAAAACTACTGTATTATCAGGAAGGTCGGTTTCTAAAGAAAGCTCAAGAGCTGCTTCTTCGATTGTAGTAATTATCTTGAACTTATCACATATAATAGGTGCATCGAGTTTATCACGTAAGATAGGCGCATCCGTAGTGGGGGGAGTTTTTATTTGAAAATTAATCTTTTTTTCTTTATTTTTTTCTATACTTTTGATTAAACTTTTATGAATTCCGATAGTCCCGCCATTGGTATCAAATTTTATTAAATCATCCTCTTCCCAGTACCTGTCCACTTTGTATGGCGCTGTATATTTATGGATTAAGCGTATGGTGTAACAGGATTCAGGTTTAGCCGGTAAAGGCATAAAAAATAGCGCCAAAAAAAGTAACGCTGGAACAAAAGGCCCCTTTTTCATGAATGGTCCCTCCGCTCCTGAATTATATTATATTTATCTTTTAAATCAAAGGCTACCTTCTTTGTGGGAGGATTGGGCGCTAAAGAGCTGATTACTGCAAAGCATTAGCGGGATGGATGTTCAAAATATTCCGATTTTCCGTTTAGAGAAATTCATACTTACCTGGGATTTAATTGCCTCACACCAACCTGGTCTCGGGTTTGGACCACATAGAAGGTATCATTATAATAAACACCTTCAATATCTTGGGGATATTGCTTGATATCCTCTATCTCTTCAGCTATTTTTAAAAGAGAATCAAAGAGAAAACAATGAAACTCTTTATTCCAAAATAATTTCTCTTTCTCATAATCTATTAATGTATGCACTGGCTTATTGATAAAATAACTGTCGTATAATCCGGCCCCTGCAAAATCCGCTAAATCCTCATCATTTGAATCTGATCGAATAATATAGGCGTGTTCTTGATGTGGATCAAAATAAGCTGTGCTTTTTGAAGGGTAGGATTTAATGGTGTGGTTACGTTCTTTTTTGGTTGAAATAACGCAAAGAGGGGCCCCCGGAGAATTCCCCGCCAGTGTTTCCCCCAGGCCAACGGCAATCTCGGATAAAATTTCATTGCTATTGTTGGATAAAGGATTTCGTGTATGGATGACAAAGGAATAATCAGCAGGAATTACCTCTTGTATCAGTACCCCCATGCGCGGGTGATCATTTTTTTGCTTACGGGAAAAACGGCTCAGATAGGCCCTTTCATTCCACACTGAAGCCCACACTTTTTTAATATGAGAAGTAATATCCTCTGCAAGTGTCTCTGACCATTGGACCTGAAAAGGACCCTGGGAGCCCATTTTTTCTTGTATCAATTGAACAATATCAGCCGGTATGATAAGGCTGGTAATCACTTCTCGTATGCGGGATAAAATAGATCGGTAATCCTGATGATGAGAAGATAGCTCTGAATATAATTGATTGAGCAATGACTTAGCTTCCCTATTTTTCTCAAGGGTCTTTGTAAATGCTTCCCATGGTATGGTGACTGAAGAGGGGGTTTTTATAAAATCCGATACTCTTTCTTTTAGATGGAGTAGATTTCCTGACTTTGTGCAGCTTTTTTTTTCGGGCGTTGTATCTTTTTTATAAAGGGGAATTTTAGCTTTTTTTTCCCCTTCAGCTTCTTCAAGAATAACCTCACCCTCCTCAGATTCTTCAAGAATAGCTTCATTATATTCAATTGCATCATTCCACCTGATTGTATCATTCTCAATGGAAACAGTTATGGTTTTCCCTTCAGATAATTTAATGTGTTCAAGAAAATCCTGTTCATAGCAGGTAGCCAAAAGGACTTTTGCGTTTCTGCACCGAATGGAAATATGCGACAATATATCTACATCGCTTGTGGTGAGAATAGCCGAAACCCAATCAGGAATGTCCTCTTGCCCATCGATAGTATCCACCAACAGGATATGAGGTTTTGCTTCTTGTTTTCCTTGAAAAGGCAGTAATGACTCGGCTCCTTTGATGATCCCGGAGGCTTTTCCTTGCCCATGACTGATTATTTTCCAGCAACCAATACCTGCGGTTTCACGTAACATAGGAAAGAGGGCATCAATACATTTTGATAAGGCAAAACTGTTTTGACTCCTAATGACCTCTTCAGCAAAATTAATACAATAGGATTCACTGATACCTAATTGTTTCCCTAAAACTTCAGCTTTTGGCTGAATAATCTCATAGAGCTCATCTGTGTTTGAGTGGAGCATCCCTTGAATATAGTTTAAGGCTGCCAAGGCTTGCAGCCCCCATTCAGGTGTCCATTTATTTTGCTCCGGGGCATCTTGTATCCGCTGCCATAAATTACTCCCCAATGAAGTTTCAGGAAGATAAGATAGTTGAATATTTTGTAGGGTTAAAGAGAGCAAAGAAATAATATCATCACCCTTCAAATGAGCGAGATCAATCTGTTCTATAGAAGCTTTATATATATTATCCAGGGCAACATCTATCATCAGTGGATCTCTCGGGCAATCACTTTGCCAAAAGCGCTTCAGTCTATGACGGCAATCCATAATTTTTCCAGGGAGCCACCAGGCCCCAAAATTATTTTTTACCTCTTTCAGCATGGAAAAAAGTTCTTGATCAAATTGCCATTTTGATACCTCCAGTAAATAGGAAAAATTATGTGAGCCCCCATGAATTTGTTTCAGTATCCAGAGCAGGTGTTTTAAGTCAGGAATGATTTGAGGCATATATCTTGGCAAATGGGGCAAAGGGCAGGCCATATTCTTTAAAAAATCAACGGATATTCCGCCTTTATCCCATAAGGTTTGGTAAAAAAGGTCATGTGAATCAGTTTCCTGAAAGACAATGTAAGCCTCACAAATGGTGATATCTTCAGGAGTGCAATTGCTATGTAATTTTTGATGCCATTTCTCTAAAAACGGATCATCAATACCAGGCCGATGCCCTTCTCTGATACCATGGCGTCTCATCAAATCCAAGATGAATAGCCGAAGTTCATCACCATTGCCACCACCGCGAGGGTTAAAATTTATAATATTTCTTATCAAGATTCGATCTACTGATCCGTCTTTTTCTTGGTGTAAAAAAGCATTATGAAATGTATTATGAAATACTCTGGCTAAGGCCATGGACAGTTCACTTTGAAGATGAGCTATATCTTTTGTTTGATAGTTATGCCTCAAACCTAATCGTATATCTTTTATCGTAAAAAAGCGCATATAGACAAAGACCCAGGCAAGCGTATCAGTATCAATCTCCGGAGTATTAATAAGGCCAAGGCAGTTGCAGTAATGGTCAAGCAAGGACTCGGTTTTTATTAATTGTTTTTTTACACTTTCATTTATCTTTATCATTAAGGACCCCCACGAATAATTTTATTTATTTATATTTTCATTTTTTATGGTAGAAAAAATTGACTAAGAAAAACTAAAATAAGGTTTTTACTATAAAGGTAAGCTTATGAAATAGTCAAGTAAAATATTTCTTGATCTTACAAATATTGTGAGTGAACCTGTGAACCTTTGAATATTTTTATTTTTCCATATATGCTATGGAAGCTTCTCATAATTTTTCTCACCCAAGGATATAAAATCCCCATCAAAAGGGCATTTCACTGCGGCATCTTCTTTGCTAAAGATAAAAACAGCAGTTAGATCAGTTAGGAGAGAAATGATATGAAGGCAGTTGGGAGAGAGAGGATATAAGAAATGAAAGATGTATTCAGTTTTTTGGAAGTGCTTATTATTAAATCTTGTAAATTTTTAGCCATAGTGATAACTGCTTTGGCCTTGTTAGATTTACTGAAGATTTAAAGAAGGATGGCGAAATTTCTGCTAAGGGAATATTTAAAAAAGAGTGAGCAATCCCGGTACATAGCTAAAATGGGCATCTTTAAGTAAATACCTTTAGCCCATGTTGGAAGGCCACAGATGCTATCCAAAGGTCATTAGTAGGGATCGGCCTGCAAACTTTTTTTAAAAAAGCAATAAGATGATGATTTTCCTCAAAGGATCTTTTTTGATCTCAAGCCTAATAAATACATTTTTTTTGACTTCCAGCCGAATTAGGGTAAAATAAAAAAAAATAATGAAGGATTAGGAAAAATAAAAACCATGCCTTTTAAAATAGAAACGCTCCAACAATTTTACACATTAATGGAGGGCACCAAGAAAGCACGGGAAAAGTGCGTGCAACAATATTTACAGAATCAGAGTATCTCTTCTGAACTTATTACTTCACTTACTGAAGCTCTTGAGGCGCTTGAAGCTATTCCTCAAAAAGAAGGCAAATATTCTCTTCTCTTAAGTAAAACGAAGACTATATTTCTGGATTTATCCTATGAAATAGGGGAACTGAAAAAGGACCTCCTTTACCTTAAACATTCTCCAAAAACCTTTTACGAATATCTGTCCTCAATACATTCCCAGTTTGCTAATCAAGTGCAGGAAGGAGAAAAGGTACTAAAAGGTATATCCTGGGGAAATTTTATTACTGATAGGGACGGTACTATCAACAATTACTGCGGCAGATACAAATCCTCCATTCAATCAATCTATAACTCAATTTTCCTGACTTCCTTTGCCCAAAAATGTGCTGATCATTCGGTTATACTTACCTCAGCTCCTCTTGATAAAGGTGGATTGGTTGATATCAGTATTAATCCGGAACAAGTTTTTATTTACGCCGGGTCCAAAGGAAGAGAATACTTAGATAGTAAAGGAAAAAGGAATCAATTATCTATAAATAAAGAGGAAAAAAATAAATTAAAAACCTTAAATACCATGTTAACTAATCTGATAGCTCAGCCACAATACGAACTCTTTTCTCTTATCGGATCAGGCCTTCAATTTAAGTTTGGCCAAACCACCATCTCTCGACAGGATATCTATCATTCTATCCCTGCTGAAGAATCAGCCCTTTTTTTTGAGAAGGTAAATAATATAGTCAATGAAATTGATCCGGAAAAAGAATTTTTCCGCCTTGAAGATACAGGCTTGGATATAGAGATTCTCCTAACCATGAAAAGGGGGGAAAGGAGTAAAGCTTTTGATAAGGGAGACGGGGTTTCCTTTTTAAATCAGGAATTACAGCTTGGCTTGGAAAAAGGGCCTAATCTTATTTGTGGTGATACAAAATCCGATGTCTCTATGGTGGCGGCCTCAATGGAAAAAACACCAAATACCTGGGGTGTATTTGTTACCAAAGATCCATCGCTGCAACAAGAGGTTAAGAAAATATGCCCGCAATCTTTATTTGTTTCCGAACCTGATGTTCTGATTTCTATCTTGAATAATTTAAGTAATTAGGATGTTATTATGAATATAGGATGTGATTATGAATACTTTATCATGTAAAGGCGCCATTTTTGATTTAGACGGCGTGGTTACCCAAACCGCCCGTGTTCATTTTAAAGCGTGGAAAAAAACCTTTGATGAATTCCTCCGGGCCATGGCCAAAAAAGATGAGGTAAAATTCAAACCCTTTACTCATAATGATGATTATATTCCTTTTGTAGATGGAAAACCACGCTATGAAGGGATTGAGGCCTTTTTTGAATCAAGAGAGATTGAAATACCCTTTGGCAATCCAACAGATGCACCCGGGGAAAGAAGCATATGCGGTATCGGCAATAAAAAAAATGAGGTATTCAGACAGCTCGTAGCCAAGGAAGGGGTAGATATTTATTCTACTACTATCCAGTTTATTAAAGAGCTGAAAAAAAACGGCATAAAAGTGGGCATAGCGTCATCCAGTAAAAATTGCAAATTTATCTTGGAAAAAACCGGTATTTTAGATTTATTTGAAGCAGTGATAGATGGAAACATATCAAAAGAAATCGGCTTAAAGGGAAAGCCCCATCCTGACATCTTTTTAGTGACTGCCGGAAATTTAGGAATTCATCCTAATGAATGCCTTATGGTTGAGGATTCTATTTCAGGAGTTAAAGCAGGCAGAAATGGAAATTTTGCTCTGGTAATCGGCTATTCTCGCAATGGTAATCGATATAAACTTCAAACCCATGGGGCTGATATCATTGTTGAAAACATGCTCAACATAACCCTCCAGGACATAGAAATATGGTTTCGTGAAGGAATTAAGGATGAGGGATGGAACCTGACCTACTACGGCTTTGAACCCCGTGAAGAAAAACTTCGAGAAACCCTCACCACCATAGGGAATGGATATTTCGGGACCCGCGGGTGCTTTGAGAGTGAAAAGGCTTTTGATGATGTCCATTACCCCGGCACTTACCTGGCAGGGGTTTATAATACCTTGCCCAGTATTATTCATCATAAAAAAATCTACAATAATGATTTTGTTAATTGTCCGAATTGGCTCCTTTTAGAAATAAAAATAGGTGACGCAGATTTTATTCACCTCCTTGATACGGAAATACTTCACTATAAACATACCCTCAATTTTAAAGAGGCG
>JAUWIR010000407.1 GCA_030605265.1 Pseudomonadota bacterium
GAAAAAATAATGGCAGAAAAACTTATAATCATTCGAATTATCATCAAAAGTGTTTAACTTGTGCAATTAGAATTTTAGATTCATGAATGAAAAAAATATTTCAGACAGGGTTAAAATTATCTTGTCAGTCAACCTTGTTATCCTGTCTGAAACCAGTTAATTGCACAGGTTGAAATTATATAGGGAGAAATTTTACTAAATGAAGTCGTATAAATTGCCGGCAGTTGTTATGTTAATTTTTCTATTGCATATACCATTTGCACCAGGCCAAGTAGATGGAGGTAATATTAATCTGCTTCCCGGTTTGGAATTTCTTTCCGAATATCTCTTTGGCCTTGAAAATGATGGCCGGGTTAATCCTGAAATGTATTATATGCGATACCGCGGTGATGAATATGATCCCAACCTGCCGTTTTTTAAATGGTGGTATTGTGTTATTAAAAATTTAGGTGAGGACATTTATTTTTCCTTTGACATTAATCCGGTGATCTGTCCTGGTTTACAAAAGGGGGAAACTGATAAACAGGGAACCTACATCATGTTTACCATGCTCAATAAAGGGGAAAAAACTCAATTTCATCAATATCATCAATGTAGTATTGATGACCTGGATATCAGCAATGCAACCAACCCCGGGGAACAAGAGTTAAAGGTTCGAGTGACCTCAGATGAGGGCCACTATTTAATTGACTTTATTGATAATGATACCTACCACGTATATGGAGAAATGATCACTGCCAAAAAATGGCTTGCCCTAGGTACCCTTAATGGTTTACCAATTGACCCAAATATAGGAGTGGTTGTTAAATGGGATTTGACCATTTACAGGTTATACGGATGGTACGGTCAACATGACCTTGAAGAGGAGCTGAATCTGGCCAAGATTATCAGCTGGAACACCTATGCTCATGCAGCCGGAGTGGAAGGATGGATTGAAGTTAATGAAGAAAGGTATTATTTTGAGCCCGACTCCACTTATTATGATGAACTGACTGGAGTAGAACGTCCAAAATATCGGGCCTATTGTGACATGAATTGGGGTGCTAGTTTCCCTCAGGGCGAGCCGTCCGTCGAATATCCCTGGGGCTGGTATTATGTGGGGCTGCCAAATACTGATGTAAATAAAGAAATTAGTATTATCGCGGGTATTGGCAGAACAGATACAAATGCCTTAGCTGGGATATGCGAAGGGCAATTTGCTGATATATGTTTGCCCGATAATGATCGTCTGGGGATTCGCAATGGTATTGTTCAAAAAATTGGCCCTCAAGGGCCGGGACTTGTTTTGGCTGATTCAGCCTCAGACTCAAAGGGCCGGCAAAAAGATGTGCTGAGATTTGAGGTGGAACAATCAGAATGGGGTGATTTTTCCGATTTTTTTGGGCCTGCCGTTATTCCCTACCGACAAACTATTTTAATGGAGACAAAGTATAAACGGGTAACTTTGGATTTTCATAGCCGGCCTGAAAACTACAACAGACTCTTGTTCCCTCATCAAGATTATATTTTTTCAGACTTTGAAGGTCTTGGTGTAACCTGCCACGTTAAAATTGAAAAGAAGAATTACTACTGGTGGTGGTTCTGGGGGAATGTCCCAGTATACGAAAATGAATATGAGTTTACTTCAAATGATGCAGGTATACAATATGGGTACGAAGCTGATATTCAACAACATTTATTTAATGGGAAATTATAGAGAATAAAGTATTCAACGGAATCTAACTCAATCTATTCTGCTATCCTTAATTAACCAAAATATTTTTGCGGGCTTAATTTTTTTGTTGATATTTATAATGGATGGGTTTATTATTCCCTCTTCCTTGGTCTGGCAATTACTGCTAAATAGCAAACAGCTTTGCTAAAAAATGAGCAAATAATTTTAATTATACTCAGCAAGCTCATAAATTGTGATTTATAAATTTGTCTCAGGAGTGAGATAATGGCATTATTCAAGGTCTAACATGTCCATAATATCGAATCAAAAATCACAAATTATGGCCTTTGAAAGTATACCTATAAATGGCTAAAAACAATAAGCTTGTGAATATAAGCCATTCAAAAGAGTTATCAAAAAAATAAATATTTAGCTTTGCCTGCCAAATTTCTAGCAAACCTGATAATAAAAGTAGGTTACTAAAGGTGTGCCTATCATAATATAACTATATATAAAGAAAAACTATTTACTGTTTGATTGTTTTATAATGAAAATGGCATTACATTTGTTGTAAGCGTTTACACGTTATAAGTTTTTATGAATCTATAAATTTCTGAACTTTAGTCTAGGGAACCATAAGCCCTAAACCTTTGAACCCTGAACCTCTGAACGGTTAATATTTGTTGTAAGCCTTTCATCATTTAAGAAAAGAAAACGTAGAAGCAATAGACAATTTTTCATTCATCAGATTTAAAAATTCAGGAAGGTAATTAGAAAATATGGAAAAGCTGACAAGAGAGTTAGGTTTATTTGAGGCCTTGACTATTGGTATTGGCACCATGATTTGCGCAGGTATTTTTGTATTGCCTGGGATTGCGGTTTATAAGGCGGGCCCGGGCGCTATCCTTTCCTTTGCAATTTGTGCCTTTGTTTCTATCTTTATCGCCTTTTGTATGTCAGAGTTAGCCACAGGCATGCCTAATGCCGGGGGGGGATATCTCTATGTGACCAGGGCCTTTGGGCCATTTATTGGCACTATTATTGGGATCACTCTTTGGCTGTCCCTTTCCTTTGCTTCCGCTTTTTATATGATGGGTTTTGGAGAGTATATTCATTCAGTTGTGCCCTCAATCAGTGCCAGGTTATGGGCCATTGTCATGAGTTTTATACTAATAGCCATCAATTATCGGGGCACTAAAGAGACGACTACTTTACAGAATGTAACTGTCTCAATATTGCTTATTATTCTCATAGGCTTTGGCTTGCGGGGGAGTTTTTCTGTTTCCCTTGAAAACTACACTCCTTTTATCCCTAATGGGTGGTCCTCGATTTTTTCAGTATCTGCGCTTTTATTTGTTACCTTTTGTGGCTTTGCTGAAATCACCGCAGTTGGTGAAGAGATTAAAAATCCGGAAAAAAACATTCCTATTGCACTGATAGGCTCTGTTGTAATTGTCACCTTTCTTTATTTATTTGTCATGTTAATTCTTGTAGGGCTGAAACGGTATGATCAATTAAACAGCACTACCATAGTGATTAGTTTGGCCCGGAATATGATGGGTGGTTTCGGAGCTTTTGCCATTATTGTCGGAGGAATATTCGCCACAGTATCCTCGGCGAATGCAAGTATCATGTCTGCTTCAAGGATTAATTTTGCCATGGGGCGGGATAAATTAATCCCTGAGTGGTTAAATAAAGTACACCCGAATTTTTTAACCCCCTCCCGCTCGATTGTTACTACAGGCGCCTTAATTTTACTCATGCTTTTTACCAGTAGACTTGAATTACTAGCCGAAGTTGCCGGTTTCTTGAGTCTTCTTCTTTACGCCTTGGTCTGCCTTGCCTGTATTATCATGCGAAGGGCCGAGGTTGAATGGTATAAACCCTCCTTTAGAGTCCCTTGTGGTGACCTGTTATCTATCATTGGCTTTGTGGCCTGCCTGTTTGTTATGAAATACATGCAGCCTATTGTGTTAATGGTCGGCTTTGCTTCAATTCTCTTTTCTTTTCTCTGGTATTACTTTTATGTGAGGAAAAGTACGCAACTTGAAGGGGTTTCCCAAATCCTATTTATTAAAAAGGTGCTTACCCCTATGGTGAAAATAGGAGAGGAGATGATCCTCGAACAAGAGCAGAGAAAGCCTGGATATGCCAAATACAAGGTCCTTGTTCCCTTGGCTAATCCTGCTTCTGAAAATTATTTAAGTGATCTTGCCCTCTCCTTATGTCAGCAAGATCAAGGGCAAATAGACCTTTTGCATGTTATGCAAATCCCTGACCAGTTAGTATTGGACCACGGGCGCAACCATTTACACAAAATGAAGGAGAAAAAAGAAGTAGAGCTGGAAGAGATGATTAAAAAAATGCCTGCAAACGGCATAAAAATAGAACCCCATGTAGCCATAGGCCATAATATTATCTCATCTATCATGGGTACTATTGAAACCGGGGATTATAATCTTGTACTCTTTGGCTGGGCTGGAAGAATAACCAAATCAAATCTATCACATAAAACTGTTTACTTAATCTCTAAATATGTCTATACCCATGTACTGGTGCTTGATTACAAAAAACTCAATACTATCAATAAAATATTTATCCCTTACGGAGGAGGGCCCCATGCTCATTTAGGCCTCCAACTGGCAAATAGGATCGCTAAATCAAAAGGGGCCACTTTGACAGTGGCCCAATCAGTGCTCCCCGGCACAAACCTGGCTTTAATAGAGCAAAGAAGGATAAACTTAGAGCGCATTCTTGAAAAAGAAAAGATAAAAGCAGAAGCCAAAGTTATTGCCAGGGACTCAATTGTTGATATGATAGTGGAGGAATCAAACGAGCATGATTTAATTATCATGGGGGCATCCAATGATTGGATTTTCAAGCAACGATTATT
Organism: Pseudomonadota bacterium; assembly: GCA_030605265.1. Lineage (GTDB taxonomy): Bacteria > SZUA-182 > SZUA-182 > DTGQ01 > DTGQ01 > JAUWIR01. Next base: position 4,548 of record JAUWIR010000407.1, read on the forward strand.
CGGAACCATTACTGATGCAGTTGCTAATAAAGCTTCCTGCTCTGTTTTAATGGTCAGATCTTCCTCTAAAAACTCTTAGAGCTTTTAGGTTTGCTTCACCTAGAACTTTTTTATGATTACATGATTATGATTATATATTGGCCTTTATCCTTAAAATTAATCGAAGGAAGCTAAAATTGAATTATTGGAAAAAATC
>JAUWIR010000259.1 GCA_030605265.1 Pseudomonadota bacterium
AAACTATTGAAGCCCTGGAAAACAAGATTAAAGACCAAGAGGTACAAATTCGCCAGTTAACCCAGAAGATAAACGAATCCGGACGACAGGTACAGGATATCGCCATTAAAGCTATTGAAAGCTCTTCACATCAAAAAGTTATCAGCATGAATTATGAAAAAAGACCGCAAGAGGAGACTTCCAAAAACCAACCACAATAATACTGAATTTTATACCACGAAGAGCACCAAGGACGCGAAAAAAACTAATAATACTTCGTGACCTTCGTGGTGGGAAAGTGTAACCCGGTTAATGATGGCGGTCCGTCTTTTTTACTTTATTCCTGACGATTACGTAATATGACGTAGGGGCCGATTTGATGCACACTATGATAGTTGCTATTAATAAATTCTAAAATTTTGCCTCCATAGCTCTTAAATCGCTTTTCAGCTAATCCTTCTTTTATAGGAAATAATAAGCCTTCCGTAGCTACAATGAATTTTACGCCTTTGCTCTTTATGTCATCAATTATGGCTCTTTGATTGGCCATGGAGCCTACAGTGTGGGGAAAAAAGATGTCATAGAAAATCGGATTATCTCTTTCGGATAAAAAATTTAACATAGGAAGATAAATGAATGTCAACAGACCGTCATCCGGGTTACTATTTCTTTTAAGATACGTTGTCAGTTGCAGAATATTAGCCTTTTCTTCAGGTTCCACAAAAACACCGGCCATCCCGGAATTGAGCTTTTCCATTGTATTATTCCTAATTCTGAAAGAGCCTGTGTAATAAAAATCTTTCCCATTACTTGAGGCATTAAATGAAAAGAATATTATTGTAGCTAAACCATAGCCTAAAAATAAGAATATTAAGCTCTTACTGAAAAAATTAGAGGATTGCATTAAACTGGAAGCACTACTTTTTTTATATCCTTGATACAACAAGTAAGCGGTTAGAAGATAAGCAAAAGGTCCGGTTTGAAGAAGATGTGATATATCCGGTTGCCCGACAACTTGGTATAAAGAGATCACCCCATAAATAGCTAAAAGGCTAAGAAAAATTTCCTTCGGACCCCATTTTTTCTTAAAAAATTTATCGCCAAGCCGGCCAAAGGTTGCTGCATATATAAAAAAGAAAAAGTATAAAAAGTAATAGGTTATCTCAGTCAGCTCTCTTTTTTTTAGTGACTGAAATAGTTGAAGCAAAGAAGGAAGCGGCCTTAGAAAGGGATTGCTTCCCTTGCTTATACCGGCTACAAGTTCATGAGCATAGAAAAAAAAGCTTTTTAAAACAGAAGACTGAAACCAAAGATAAATGAGATAAGGGAAAAAAACGAAAAAGAGAAAAAGAAAAAAGAGACTGATATTCTTGAAGACACAGTGTAAAATTGGGTCCGAATTTAACGGCGCAGTTTTTCTTATAAAAAAATGTACTTGAATTATAAGCAGCACGCTAAGAAAGATCACTAAGAGCCCATTTTCCAACCTAAAAAACAAGGTGGCTCCCGCAAATAAAGCAAGCAGCAATATCCTTGCTATGTCTTGTTTTAAAAGATAAAAATAGACAGATAGAAACCAGGCTAATGGAAATAACATTTCAAAGCTTTTATGCCAGGGGCCGGGTATTAAGATAATGAGAAAGGTAGGCATTAGAGCAATCAATACCGGAAGAAATATTGTTGAAAGCTTAAAAAAAAGGGCGGCAATAATTACCCTCACTAGAACCCACATTACTCTTTCAACAAGGATATCCGTACCGAAAACCTTGAACAAAGAAGCCAATGTTACATAGCGACCAGGCATATAAGCATGAAAATCCGCTCCAGGTATTTGCCCTGATAAGACCCTTTTTGCACCATAAACCAGATATCCTTCATCAGAAAGATTTAATCCATAATTATAATAGGATAAGTAATAAAATAAGCTAACTACAATGATGATACAAAAGCAAACACAGAGTGATTTACTATTTTCAGAAAGATTAATTCTCTTTTGCACTCAATATCTCTCGCCCTTTTCCTGCTTACTATATTGCTTCTTAAGTAACAGGTTATTAATAATGTGAAAGATAAAATTTTATTATATAGTAGATATGGAGAAATTGCAGACAATAATCTGCTTAATATTTTAAAACAATCACAGACTACTTGAACAAAGCATGAGATAAGCTAATGAAGGGAAAAACAATCGGTCTTTTACAGCCCGTTTATATGCCTTGGTTGGGATTTTTTGAACAAATCCATTATGTAGATCTTTTTGTCATATTGGATGATGTTCAATATACTAAAAGAGCGTGGCGCAACAGAAACAGAATTAGAACAAAAAAAGGATGGAACTGGTTAACAGTCCCAGTTTACCAGAAAAGCCGTTCCAAGCAACTGATCCGGGAGGCAGAAATTGATAATACAAAAAAATGGGCCCATCATCACTGGAACTGTCTTTGTGAAAATTATTACCATTCAAACTATTGGACTTATTATTCACCCTTTTTTAGTGATCTGTTTCAAAAAAAATGGAAATATTTAATTGATCTTGATATGGGAATAATATATTTTTGCATCAAGGCTTTGGGTATAGATACAAAGATAGTTCCAGCCAGTCATTTGAATTTAGGGGAAAAATACAAAGAGCACTATGGAAATACTGGAAACCCTACAGTTAAAAATATCTTTTATATAAAAGAGCTTGGTGGAGATAGGTTTTACGAGGGTTCCCTGGGTAAAAATTACTTGGATGTAAACAGCTTTTCAAAAGTCGACATCAAACTCCTTTTTCAGGATTATAATCATCCGGTTTACGAGCAAAGATTTATGCCGTTTATCCCTTATCTTTCAATTGTTGACCTATTATTTAATCACGGCCCCCGGAGTTTAGATATTATCTTAAATAAAACCGGAAGCACTCACCCATGAAAAAATTTTACACCAAAAATCAATAACCGCTCCCGAATTCTACTAATTTTTTTAATTCAGCTATATTAAGGCAGTTTACTGTAAAATTAATTTGTGCACCTGCCTCTCCACCAAAAAATTGGGGATCTGTTCTGTCATCAAAATTCCATTAGTGATAATAGTTATTACTGCCTTTCGCTCCATACACCAAATAATGATTTGATTCATTGAATAATCATAATAAGACCGAGCGCATATTGGACATCGCAAATTACATCGATTGGTTACTTCTAATTGCAGCTGAATAGGGTTTGATGCGAAAATGATCTTTCCCTTTTTTCGTTCTTGTTCCTGCAATTTTTTATTATTAAATTTGACATTTTCTACCATCTAAAATAACCTGCATGTTGCATACATCAGATCTATTAATTTATTGAAAAAAATAGAGAGCGGATGCAGGAGGATGCTTAAGCTACCCTGGGTCCATCCCATAAAGAAAAGTTTTGTAGCTATAAAAAAAAAATTTTAACCTGTGCAATTAGATTTTTTGATTCACTAATGTAAAATTATGACATCTTTCATAAAGGACGAAAAATAGTTTACACTTTTATTCTATTTCCGGAAGAAAACTGGTATTTTATTATTTATAAAATTACCCTAAGAACATTTCCGGAATGCCGATTACTCTATCTTTATTCCCTTCTTTTGTATTGATGAGAACGAGTAATGGTGAGCCGGAGGTGCCTTAATTATGAATTATGAAAAATATATTAATTACCGGCGGTGCCGGATTTGTTGGCGCGAATCTAGCAATTTATCTTGCAAAGCATTTAGAGAATATCGAGATCACTTGTCTGGATAATTTAAAACGAAGAGGTTCAGAGCTTAATTTAAGTAGACTAAGGGCCCATAGAATAAAGTTTATTCACGGAGATATTCGGAATTTTGAGGATCTTACCGCTGTTGGTGCCATAGATATCATCATAGAATGTTCTGCAGAACCTTCAGTGCTGGCGGGCTATGAAGAATCACCCCTGTATCTTATCAATACGAATTTTACCGGAACGGTAAATTGTTTGGAACTGGCCCGTATAAAGAAAGCGGATTTTATTTTCCTTTCTACCAGCAGGGTTTATCCCCTGCGTACTATAAATCAACTTAAATACATAGAAAAAGAGACTAGATTTGAGTTAGCTCAAAATCAAAAAATTCATGGTGTCTCTCCCCATGGATTCACTGAAAAATTCCCATTGGAGGGGACTCGCTCATTATATGGTACAACCAAGCTTTGTTCTGAATACCTGGTACAAGAATATAGCCAGATGTATGGAATTCGCTCAGTGATAAATAGATGCGGTCTGATCACAGGGGCTTGGCAAATGGGCAAGGCTGATCAAGGGGTTGTTGTTTTTTGGATAGCTCGCCATATATTCGGAGGTCCTCTTGCTTATGTTGGATTCGGCGGAAAAGGTAAGCAGGTAAGAGATATCTTACATATAGATGATTTATGTGAACTACTCATTAGACAAATCAAGACCCTGGATACTCACAATGGACAAATTTATAATGTAGGTGGTGGCAAGAAGCTGAGCATTTCCTTGCAAGAACTTACAAAAATTTGTCAAGAGGTGATCGGAAAGCAAATTCGAATTAGCTCGGTAGCCACAGATCGGCAAGCTGATATCCCTTATTATGTAACCGATATCACCAAAATTAAAAAAGCTGCTGGTTGGACACCACAAAAATCTATTCATTCAACTATTCAAGATATAGCGGATTGGATTTATGCAGAAAAGCAGAATTTACAAGAAATATTAACTTAGGGGGATGCTATGGATATTGCTTTAGTAACAGGTTCTGCAGGACTCATCGGCTCAGAAGTGGTACGCTTTTTTTCTAAAAAAGGATTGATGGTCATTGGTATTGACAATGATCTGCGCAAAAAATTCTTTGGTGAAGAAGCCTCAACAAACTGGAACCGAAAAAATTTACAAAATGAGATTGACGGGTATCTTTATTATGATAAAGAGGCAGCTAAAGATCCAACTATTTGAAGGAATTAAACCAAGAGTGTGATAAATGTCGATATGAGAAAGACTATCTCTTTAGTAACCGGAGGAGCAGGGTTTATTGGCTCTCATGTTGCCGACCATCTTTTGGCAACAGGACACCAAGTAATTATCTTAGATGATCTTAGCGGTGGTTTTAAAAGAAATGTGAATAAGAATGCCTCCTTTATTAAAGGTTCTATTTCTAATTATGAATTAGTGAAGAAAATATTTAAAAAATTTCCCATCAACTATGTCTTTCATTTAGCTGCCTATGCTGCCGAAGGCCTAAGTCATCATATAAGAGGATTCAATTATAAGAATAATTTAATTGGATCAATAAATCTAATAAATGAATCGGTTAAGAAAAATATTGATTGTTTTCTCTTTACCTCATCCATTGCCGTCTATGGAAAAAATCAGCTTCCTTTAAAAGAAGATCTGGTACCGAATCCGGAAGACCCTTATGGAATAGCCAAATACGCAGTTGAATTGGACCTTAAAGCTGCTCATCGTTATTTTGGATTAAACTATATTATCTTCAGACCCCACAATGTATATGGTGAAAAGCAAAATTTTTTCGACAAATATAGAAATGTTATTGGTATCTTTATGAGAAAAATCTTAAAGGATGAAAGCTTAGTTATTTTTGGAACTGGTGAACAAACAAGAGCTTTTAGTTATATCGATGATATTGCGCCGATAATTGCTCTGTCAGTAGAAAATAAAAAAGCCTATAACCAAACATTTAACATAGGATCAGATACACCCCGTTCAGTTATGCAGGTGGCAGAAGTTATCATGAATAAAATGAAAAAAAAAGTAGAAATCCTCTATGATCCCACCAGGATGGAGCATATTCATGTTTATGCTGATCATGGTAAAGTGAAAGAATATTTTAATTTTCCCGAAAAAGAAACTCCCTTAGAAGAAGGTATTGAAAAAATGATAGAATGGGTAAAAAAGTCCATTTTTTCAAATTTTGCTGCCTTAACAAAAACGGATAAATTTAAAAATATAGAAATTTACAAGAACTTACCCCAGTCGTGGATTTGAAATACTATTTTTCATAACACTCTATTCTCTGAAATCACAGGAATGAAAATTCTACAAGTTTTACATCAGTTTCTACCAAATCATATAGGCGGCATTGAACTCTATGTGAGAAATATCTCAAGGCAGCTTATTTATCAAGGGAACGAAGTATTGGTGTTTTGTGGAGAAGGAGATGTTCTCCGGGACCCGGAACAAAGGCAAGAGGATCTTGAAGGGCTCAGTGCTTTTTTTATCCACAATAAAAAAGACACCCCGAAAAAAAGAGGTGATTTTTTTCAAACCTTTAAAAACTCTAAAGTAATACCCCTTTTTGAACAGGTTATTTCATCTTTTCACCCGGATATTATTCACTTTCACCACACTATGTATTTATCAGCAAAAATGATATTTTTTGCTCAAAAAAAAAACATCCCTACTGTCCTCACAATACACGATTTTTGGTTCCTCTGCCATAAATTACACTTAATAAATGGGAATAAATTTCAGTGCAGAGGCCCTTTGGGTGGAGTAAAATGCGCTTTTTGTTTTGGTGCAGAGGATAAAGGGAGTTGGCGGTGGATGAAAACACTATTTTATTTAATTCCCTTTATTTATCGAACCCAATATCAATTAAGAGCTTTACAATCAGTGGATGTATTGATTTCACCAGCCAAGTTTATTCAAAAAAAA
>JAUWIR010000418.1 GCA_030605265.1 Pseudomonadota bacterium
ACCCGGTTTATAAAGGAGTTATGGAAAAGAGCAAAGTTACATGAAATAGAAGGGATACAAATTTATATCCCTTGTCTGGAGGACTTTCTTCTCTGTCAGTTGATGAATTTAAGCAGAGAGGGTATTTTTTATCTACGATATCTTATTGATTTATTAAAATTTTTACATCTTTTCTCTTTACAAATAAATTGGCGCCTTGTGGCCCAAAAAATAACTTCTTACAAATTAGAGAAACGATGCTGGTTTATATTTGATTTTCTAAACTCCTTTTCACAACTACCTCCTGAATGTAAAGAAATATTTTTAAAAGAAAACATAAATATAAATGCAAATGTGAAACTTCTCTGGAATATGCAAAAACAAAATTTCCTTTTAGTTGATCTTCCGGCCCATATTATTAGAAAACTATGGTCTGATGATTTCCATTTGGGCATTCTCTTTTTTCCAACCAAAAGGGAGAGGAGAGAAAAGTTCCCAATACACAATAAATCAGCAAATAGGTATTATCATAATTTCTTTAGATATGGTCACTTAATACAAAAATATATACCAATCGCCCTACCCTTTTTCTACTATTTTTTAAAAAATAGTGTCTTTTCAACAGGTCCGCTTTTCAACAAAGGGTATTAGTGAAAATAGAGCGAGGTAGTTAAGAACATGAAGAATATGGGCAAAATAATAAGTGGGCTTTTATTCCTTTTCTTTCTTTCTCTCTTTCTATTTCCTCATGCTGGCAGTACCGAAGAATTTAAAATAGAAGAAGGCGCAGAGGCTGAAAAAATAGGCACAAAGGCACAAAGGCAAAGAGGCACAAAGGCTGAAACTCCGCATTCCTATGCTTTCAGGATAATTCAAGAAGATCCTGAAGGAATGATAATTGAATATATACCCACCTATCGGTTTTTAGAAAAGAAAATAGACGGCCTAATCTATACTGCCATACAGATGGATGATGCAGGGTTAACTGAAAAAACCGGTTTCCCTCAACTTCCCGTCAAAGGCGCCTTATTGGCCATACCCTCTAATGCCGATGTTCAAGTAAAACTCCTGGAAGGAGAAAGGAAAATATATCATGATCTTTTGATCATGCCCACTTGGGAAAAAATATATCAAGAAAAAAATGATCAATACATTGTTTCAGAAAGATTTTTTATTGACGAGGAATGTTATTCTCAGGATACCTGGATGCCTGAAAATGTAACGGTTATTCAGGAAGAAGGATATTTACGTCACCAAAAATTCGCTAAACTTACTATTTACCCTTTTCAATACAATCCCGCCTTAAAAAAAGGCTACATGTATCACAAAATACTCATTAAAATAACCTTTAAATACTCTGATGAATATACTGATCAAAAAAGGATTTTTTCCAATACTGCCATAATAGGCCCTTTTGATCCTTATCAAGAAATAATAAATCAGACTTTTTTAAACCATTCAACTGTCAAACACCAACCAGCTTCCCTGTTCCGTTCCCTTTTACCTGAGGAAAAAGCCAAAAAGAGCTTTTTACCCTCACTTTTTCCGCCTATAAAAGTAGCCCTGAAAGATAAAGGGCTTTATGCTTTAACCGGCTCGGATTTACAACAAGCAGGGTGGAATCTATTTTCTATAACACCTTTACGATTAAAGATGTATCATCTTGACCAAGAAATAGCTATAAAAATTATAGGAGGTGAAGACGGCTCAATAGAAGTTGATGATCAGATTATCTTTTGGGGGAAACCAATTGAGTCGAATTTCACTGATATGAATATCTATTGGTTATGCTATGAGGATAATTCAGAAGAGGGAAAAAGATTTTCCTCCGGCAATAGCATTTCCGGTACTAGTGAGAACATTACCTCTTTTCTTAATAACCTTCTTTTGGAAGAAAATATTTTATACTTACAGAACCTTCCCAATGGGCTTGGAAAAGATCACTGGTTTTGGGTAAAATTCACTGCTCTGGAACAGAAAACCTTTACCTTTACTCTTTCCCGTCTTGCCTCAAATGGGACAAACTGCCGAATGACTTTTTTATTTCAAGGAATGACTGATACTATAGTAAATCCGGATCATCATCTTAAGATTGTCTTAAATGGTCTAAAAATTGATGATTTTTATTGGGATGGTAAGAATGAAAATGTTCGCCAAATATATTTCCCTCAAACCTTGTTACAAGAAGGGAATAATAATCTGATTATAAAGGCTGAGGGTGATACTGGGGCGACAATTGACAGTGTATACTTAAATTGGATAAAAATCTCTTATTATCAACAGCTTGAAGCACAAAATAATATGTTGTTATTTTCCCATCAAACCCCTGGGACCTACGATTTTGAAATAAAGGGGTTTTCTGAAAAAGATATTCTATTGCTCGACATAACAGATCCTTTAAATATCATTGAAAAAGAAAATGTTTTGATTGAAAAAAACTTACAAGATGAATATAACCTCACCTTTACAGATGTTTTACAAAAGGCAAAAGAATACGCAACACTTACCTATTCAACGGTAAAAAGACCCCTATCTTTAACCCCGGATGTACAAAGTGACCTTAAATCAGCAACCAATGGAGCAGACTATATCATCATTACGCATCAGGATTTTATAGATACTATTAAACCACTTGCTCAATTTAGAAAATCGCAAGGCTTACGAGTCAAAATTGTTGACATTCAAGATATCTACGATGAATTTTCTTCTGGTATTTTTACTCCTCAGGCAATAAAAGATTTTTTGACCTATTGTTTCCAAAACTGGTCACCCCCTGCACCGTCTTACGTTTTATTAGTGGGGGATGCCAATATGGATTATAAGGATTATTTTAAAACCGGAAGAATAAATTATATTCCCACTTATTTATTCCAAACTCCTGAACTTGGGGAAACTCCAAATGATAATTGGTATGTTTGTGTAAATGGTAATGACATTCTTCCGGATATGTTCCTTGGGAGAATATCAGCTCGAACTCCGGATGAAGTCAGTGCAATAGTTACTAAGGTCCTTCTTTATGCAACACAAAGTCATCATGATTGGCATCAAAAGAGCCTCTTTGTTGCGGGTACTGGAAACGAAGGATTTAGCAGGATCTCAGATTCCTTGGCCCAACAATTTCTTTCTACCAGTTTTCAGACCTTGAAGATTCATTTAGAGGATTACCAAAACGTAGAAGAGGCCAAAGAAAACCTTCTGAATACTATTTCCTCAGGTTGTTTGATAACTACTTATTGTGGTCATGGGAATACTGATTTATGGGGATCAGGATTATTTAATATAAGCGATGTTGAAAATTTGCAGAATATTAATAAACTAACTTTTTTCGTTGCCCTCACCTGCTTAAACGGCTTTTTCCCTCATCCGAAGGAAGATTATTGCTTGGCTGAAGCTTTGTTAAGATCAGAAAAAAAAGGAGCCGTCGGCTGTTTTGCTCCAACTAGTGTAGGAAATCCAACAGAGCATGAAAATTTAGGAGAGGAACTTTTTGATTTAATTCTTCAACAGGATAAAGTCAATTTAGGTGAATGTACCACCCTGGCCAGGATTAATAGTTACATTAATAATAAAATTTCAGCAGATATGCTGCAAACATATATACTTTTCGGTGACCCGGCAACTAAATTGGGGGGAGAGGAAACAGGAGAGATTTCTTTTCCCGATATTTCCATTACTCCGGAATTAATTAATTTTAATCAAATAGTCGGCAATGAAGGCCCCTTTTCCGTGAATTTCCGTATATCAAATAATGGACCTTCCGATCTAATTATCTCTGATATAGACTTATCAGACCAAATACATTTTTCCTTAATAACAAATGATGAGACATTTTCTTCAAATAATCAGGCAGTATCACTGATTGATCGGACTCTCTTGATTGCACCCAATGGCGGCAAGGACTTTGCTTTATCTTTTACCCCCTTACATTCCGGAGAGTATAGGGCAAATATAATAATAAAATCAAATGATCCTGACACTCCTTCCTTAGAGGTCCCCATTAAAGGGAACTTGGTTGCAGATAATAATTATCAGGAAACTCAAGGGGAAGAGGATGATATGACAGACGAGAAACCGGGTGGTTGCTTTTTGGAAATGATTAAAAAATTAATTTATTAATATGAATCCTGAATATTGTATAAATAAAGAAAAAATTATTTCACATTATCAAGATGTGTGTATTGTCAAAAAAACTATTTTGTTTTTCGGTAAAAGGTTTTAGTATGCACCCATTTATACATTCAGAGGCTAAAGTCAGTGTTTCTATAAAATTCCCTTTAGCTCAAATCCGTATTGGAGATATTATTGTTTTTTTTCAAAATAATTCAACTATTGCCCATAGGGTAATCCATATACGGAAAAAAAATAAAAGACCTTATTTATTTATTACCAAGGGAGATAAGAATAAAACCTTCGATCAACCGATTAATCCGGAAACAATATTCGGCAAAATAATAAAAATTCATCAAAAAAACCAAAAATATATAAATCTAAACCGACCATATTGGCGTATTATCGGGTTTGTTATTGCATTAATTTCAGGTGTTTCAGGAATTTGTAATAAATATAGGCATCCTTCATTTATCAGTTTACACTTTTTTATTTCACCACGGAGACACAGAGACACAGAGACACTGAGAAATGACTTTAGAA